>JABSOJ010000228.1 GCA_013216005.1 Alteromonadaceae bacterium
GGGTTGGGATGATGACTATATGATGAAGGTACTTATGGTTGGGTTGACAATTGGTTAATTAAGACCCGTTTGCCCTGTGTCACTACTGGTGATGCTGGTAAGTTTTCCTTTATTATGATAATGGTAGTTGACTTCGTTACCATATTTATCGGTCACTTTTGTCACCAACATAAACGCATGATAACGGGAAATACCGGTACGATTTTTTACTAACCCTTTGGTTAACACCAACCGTAATTCACCGAAGGTATAGTTATCTCCATTAGGTGCCTGCACAATAAATTTCTCACCAAGGCCATCGGCACGCTTTGCACAAGCAACACGCCAGTTTGACTTGGTTACTTTAGGGAACGACGAACTATCGGCTAGATATCCGTTATTCGATAACAATTTTTCATGAAGTCGGCCAGGAATATTCAGGGTATCGCCATTCCAGTATTCGGTACTTTCATGCGTGGTGCCCCTGTGTGTGATGGAGCCGGGATCTAAATCACCACTACATTCGTTACCTAAGCCCCAGTCTCCCGAGTAACGTTTCTTATTTTTAAGCAGCGTGGTATGAATATAGGGTAAATCCAACATCCAGTCATGCATATCTACAGTGTTGAAATAATCGTAATTACCGCCTTTAAAAGTACGGTGAATAGCAACAGATAAGTTATTGTTGCCAGGTAGACTGACATCGGTTTGACTAAAGGTTAGTGCACCGGTATTTAAGTCAATGCGCTCTCCCATTAAATCAGTCGTTTCAGCGGTAATTGTTTCATTGATATTGAGCTTTGCCAGAACATCTTTATTGACACTGGTTTCTTCATCGGGCCCTTCTGAAGTGCCGCCAATGGCAGCGAGTGATAATATCGGCAAAGGTTCGAATTGTGTTGATTCGTTAATGATACGAGAATCGTATAATGATAAAAGTTGTTCAGCGGTTGTTTGAGGTGTTGCTTCCTGTGCATGACCAGTTAATGAAAGACAGCACAAAAGTGTCGTGTTAAATTTGGTAAATAGTTGTTGCATGTTCATCCCTAAACGAATAATTAATTATAGGGATAAAGCAGAAAAACGAACCTGAACGGTTCATTGATTGGTTTGCCATTATCTCTAACGGCTTAAATTTAGTATTCCTTCAACACGGGAAAGCATAACGGGATGGAAAACAAAAGTAAAGAAATAGATCAAAAAACGTACGATGTGTGGTGTTATAGAAAAGAATAAAGATGATGTTGGTCGTGTTTACTAGTGTGTGTTTATACTTGTAACTGATTGATTGTTCGTTAAGTTGTCAGAAGATTTTCACCCGTATAAGAGTGAAAATCTATTTTGGATTTGTTTTACGTTATTTTCTAAAAGGTAAAACTAGTCAACATAAAATTTCTGAGAAAACTTCAACTGATGCTTCTCAGAACCATCAGTAATTGAAATGTCGAAATGAAATGTTTCTTCATTGCTATATTTAATTTGAGCCAAGTAATAAATTGCATCACCTTCTTTTACTTCTTCAAATTCAAGGGTTTTAAATTGACCTAAATTATTGCGGGCTTTTCCGGTAATTCTAACTGTTTTTGCAGGAGTGTCTTTTTGAGTGTTATCCAATACTGAAATATTTATCAAACCATTGTAACGACTGCGTTCAATGCCATAAGCTTTAGCTATTTCAGGTGTTAAAAAAGTCGCACCTATTGCCATATAATGTACATTCAATGTGCCTAGTTTTTTCATGTTTTCAGCACTTGCTGTGCCAACAAATGAACCAACGACCCATAAAAATAAAACAATACTTTTAGAAAAAAAATTCACTTTTAACCCCGAATGATTGATTGGATATGGTCTTCAGTATAAACCATATCCAACAATTAACATGAAAATTTTAGGCTAAACCTGAGCCCAATAAATCAAGTTGCCAGAAAGTAAAATATTAATGAAATTGAGCAACAAAAATGCGATTAATATAGATAAATCTAAACCACCGATATTTGGGACAATCTTTTTGATAGGTCGTAAAAAAGGTTCCGTTAATTGTTGTAATAACATCATGGTAGGATTGTAACCTTGTACAACCCAACTCATTAAAGCCATTACTAACATAATGATAAAGAGTAAAAAACCAGCTTGTTTAATTAATACTAACAGGCCAACAAATACAAATACGCCAATATGTAACGGTGCACCGGTAAGTAGGGCAATAACGAATATTTTTGCTGTTGCAATAATATAAGCAAGTAATAAAGTGGCCAGATCAACCCCACCCAGGCCCGGAATTATTCGACGTAAAGGAATAACTAAAGGATTACTGACCTTAACAATAAATTGACTAACAGGGTTATAAAAGTCAGCTCTAACTAACTGTAGCCATACCCGCAAAATTAAAATCATTAAGAATGCGTCGAACACAAACCTGAGTAAATATATGATTGCTTCCATTTAAAACTCCAAAAAAAGGGAATAATACTTGTGTATTAAATTGTTAAAATTGTATGTATATCAACATTTGAACTTTGGGAACTTTTACCCTTGATAACATTTACTATTGAGAAAATTTACCCGTTATTTTGTGCCATTTCAATAGTACGTTGTAACGCAGCATCAACGGCATCTGTAACCAATTGTGGAAAACCACTTTCAGTTAGTTTATTTAATGCAGCCTGTGTAGTGCCACCTTTAGAAGTAACATTGGTGCGTAACTGGCTGATTTCAAGGTTAGAATTTTCAACTACCATAGATGCTGCACCGAAAGCTGTTTGTTGAACAAGCATTCTGCTGGCTTGGTCGGAAAATCCGAAGTCTTTTGCTTTTTGCTCTAAGGCTTCCATAAATAAGAAGAAATAGGCTGGCCCAGAGCCTGAAATACTGGTGATAAAGTTAATTTGCTGTTCTTCTTGTAGCCATAATATTTTACCTACTGCAGACATCATTTTTTCAGCTAAGGTTAATTGCTGCTTTGATACCGGGGTTGAAGCAAACATGCCAGTCATGCCTAATCCTAGTTGTGAAGGGGTATTAGGCATAGTTCTGATAACAGGATATTTACCCGCTAAGGCGCTCTGAATTTGTGATATGGTGCAACCCGCCGCAATAGAGATAAAACATTTTTCATTGATATTAGCGATATTTGAGAGTTCTTCACAGACATTATCGATAAAATGAGGTTTAACACCTAAAACAATAAAGTCTGCAAATTCAGCTGCTTCAATATTACTGGCTGTTTCTTTTATGCCATACAATTGGGCAAGTTTAAGACGTTTTTCGGGGGAAGGGTTTGAAACAATTATATTCTCAGGTGACCAGCCTTGTTTTATTAAACCGCCGATGATACTGCTGTTCATATTACCTGCGCCGATAAATGCAATTTTTTTCATTTTATAACCTTAAAGTTAAACCTTTTTATTTGAATCTAGGTTTTTATTTACTTCTTGTGCTCAAACTTAGAACCATAACCCAGGACAATAACCCAGATTCATAACCTAGATGTAATCAATTTCTACTACCAAAAATGGCCGTACCGACGCGAACCATAGTCGAGCCGGCAGCAATGGCATCTTGCATGTCACCAGACATTCCCATTGATAATGTATCCATTTGTGGATGCGTTTGTTTTAGTTGATTAAAAAGTTGATACATTTTGTCGAATGCTGCCCGTTCTGCATTTTTCTGTGGGATAGCCATTAAACCACGCAGTTCCAGATTTGAGCATTGATCAATTACTTTCGTTAATTCGGCAAGTTCGTCTGTGCTGACACCTGATTTTGTTTGCTCATTGCTAATGTTTACTTGTATGCAAACTTTTAGTGGAGTGTTCTGGCTTGATCTATGTTCGTTCAGGCGTGTGGCTATTTTTATTCTGTCGATACTGTGTACCCAAGAAAAATTTTCAGCAATTTGTCGGGTTTTGTTTGATTGGATAGGTCCGATAAAATGCCAACAAATATCTGGTAAATGTTTGAGTTGTTGCACTTTTTCGATTGATTCTTGTAAATAACTTTCACCAAATTCTCGTTGTCCCGCTTGATAAGCTTGTTCAATCATACTGGCAGGTTTAGTTTTACTGACCGCTAATAAGCTTACTTCGTCACAAGCACGGTGAGTGAGTTGGCAAACGTGGGCAATTTGTTGTTTAATTATGACAAGGTTGTCTTTAATATTAGTCATTTAGAAGTTTTTGTCTCAGTGATAGTTTACTTACTTGTTTGAAAATTTCAGTTTGTTTCACGAAAATCAAAAAAAGGGTTTCGATAAAAGTTATTCGAAAATTTCCAATAACTTATTATATACTTAAAAGAGTTATTGAATCTTGTATTTTCAATTCACTTTAGTAAAAATTGTATTTGTCCGGGCTTTGTTTTGTAGACAAGCTACTGACGAGCTTTTAACAAAGCAATTAACTAAGCAATTAACTAAGTAATTAACAAAGTAATTAACAAAGTAATCAACTAAGCAATCAACAAATTATTATCAAATGAGGTTTGTATGGATATTACCGAACTATTAGCATTTAGTGTGCAAAATAATGCATCAGATTTACATTTATCTACCGGGTCGCCGCCGTTAATCAGAGTTGATGGTGATGTTCGTAAGCTTAATATCCCAGCGTTTGATGATAAAGCTGTAAATGCTTTGGTCTACGAAATTATGAATGACCGTCAGAGGAAAGAATATGAAGAAAATTTAGAGGTCGATTTTTCGTTTGAAGTGCCAAATTTAGCACGTTTCAGGGTTAATGCTTTTAATCAGAACCGTGGTCCTGCTGCTGTATTTAGAACAATTCCAAGTACTATTTTGTCTTTGGAAGATTTAGGCTGTCCTGATATTTTTCGGGAAATTGCTGAAACGCCACGTGGTTTGGTATTGGTTACTGGCCCGACGGGCTCTGGTAAATCAACAACTTTGGCGGCAATGGTCGATTATATTAACAACACTAAAAATGATCATATTTTGACGATAGAAGATCCGATAGAATTTGTTCATCAAAATAAGCAATGTTTGATCAATCAACGTGAAGTTCACCGCGATACGTTAAGTTTCAGTAATGCATTACGCTCAGCGTTGCGTGAAGATCCTGATGTTATTCTTGTTGGTGAAATGCGTGATTTAGAAACTATTCGCTTAGCGATGACAGCGGCGGAAACGGGTCATTTAGTTTTTGGTACTTTACACACCACTTCAGCACCAAAAACCATTGACCGTATTATTGATGTTTTCCCCGGGGAAGAAAAATCAATGGTCCGTTCAATGCTTTCAGAATCGTTACGTGCCGTTATTTCACAAACACTCATTAAAAAAGTGGGTGGTGGTCGTGTTGCGGCACATGAAATTATGATCGGTGTACCGGCAATTCGTAACCTGATCCGAGAAGATAAAATTGCTCAAATGTATTCAGCAATTCAAACAGGTATGCAACATGGAATGCAAACTATGGATCAATGTTTACAAGGTTTAGTTAACCGCGGCATCATTTCCAAGCAAGATGCTATGGAAAAAGCAGCAGATAAAAAACAATTTACTAATTATTAGTTATAAGTAGGGAAGGGTATGAGCTTTCACGATTTGTTAAGTAAAATGGTGGCAGAAGATGCTTCTGATATGTTTGTTACGGCCAAGTTGCCTGTTAGTGCTAAAATTAATGGTGAGTTACAACCTATTGCTGAGCATGCTTTAAGTCCCCAAGAGTCACTTGATATGGTTCATATGTCGATGAACGAGAAGCAGATCAAGGAGTTTGATGAGGAAAAAGAATGTAACTTTGCCATATCGATTGACGGCATTGGTCGGTTCCGTATTTCTGCTTTTTGGCAACGAGATATGGCTGGCATGGTGATAAGGCGTATTGTAACTGATATTCCTGATACGGATGAGTTAGGTTTACCATCGATTTTAAAAGATGTCGTCATGTCTAAACGAGGTCTGTTATTGTTTGTTGGTGGTACGGGTACGGGTAAGTCAACTTCAATGGCGTCATTAATTGGTTATCGTAATCGTAATTCACGTGGCCATATCCTGACTATTGAAGATCCGGTTGAATTCGTTCATGAACATGCGGGATGTATGGTAACTCAGCGTGAAGTTGGTATAGATACTGAATCTTTCGATGCTGCGCTTAAAAGTTCGTTACGACAAGCGCCTGACGTTATTCTTATCGGTGAGATCCGTAATCGGGAAACAATGGAACATGCACTTAGTTTTGCTGAAACCGGGCATTTATGTATTGCAACTTTGCATGCTAATAATGCTAATCAGGCTATCGACCGAATAATGCATTTAGTACCCGCTGAACAGCATGCCAAATTGCTTTTTGATTTGGCACTTAACTTACGTGGAATTATTGCTCAGCAGTTAATTCCTATTAAAAGCGGCTCTGGTCGTGTTGCTGCAATTGAAATATTACTCAATTCCCCTTACATAGCTGAACTTATTAAAAAAGGTGACGTGGGAAGCATTAAAGAAGTGATGGAAAAATCAAATGAGTTGGGTATGCAAAGCTTCGATCAAGCTTTATTTAACCATTACCAAGCTGGAACGATAAGCTACGATGATGCTTTACATCATGCTGATTCGCCAAATGATTTACGCTTGATGATTAAATTACGTAGTGGTGATCAAGATGGTCTTGGTTCTTTAAGCGGTGTTACTATTGCGGGTTTAGAACCTAATATTGACAAGTAATTGCTGGCTTTTTTCAGGTTTTATGTTTTGTGATAACGGGTTTAGGCTGTACTTAATTAAACCCGTTATTTTATTGTCTATTATTTTGGCTCTGTTGTAGCTAATTGTTGTCTATACTTATAAATGAACGTAACTTATTGAGGTGCAAGACAATGAGAA
>JABSOJ010000229.1 GCA_013216005.1 Alteromonadaceae bacterium
TTGTTCTCATTGTCTTGCACCTCAATAAGTTACGTTCATTTATAAGTATAGACAACAATTAGCTACAACAGAGCCATATTTTATTAGGTGCGGAATGTCATTTATAAACAATTTAAGTGTAAATCAAACAGTTGAATTAAGTATTTTGTCTAGAACCACTAATATCAATTCGAACAATCCAGAACTAGGGGTTGGGATAATAAATACTATCACCAAAATCCCCAATAATAATAATGGACTATTTAATATCACCATTGAACTGCTTAATTTTTCTTTCGGTGACGATTCTGTTGTTGGCCACCCCGTCTATGTAACAATTCAAACAACCCCTGACAGTTATGTTTATAAAGTCCCCAGAAGCGCATTAAAACAATTTGATGAAGATGGTAATGCCCTGATTCTTATTAAAGAAAATAAAAACTTAGACGGTATTATTAAAGTTTTTGAAATTTTAAAAATGGGTCGTTATTATCTCTATTTAATTGCCGATGAGAACGATAACCCCATTAAAATATATACCCAAACTTAAAATTCTGCCTTAACGTTAAACTGCATTAACTCATTTGTAATAGGATGATTTAATTCTAATAATTGTGCATGAAGGTGTAGGCGAGTCGATTTATTACCATATAAATCATCACCTGAAATAGGCATATTTAAACCTTGTGAATGTGCGCAATGAACACGAAGTTGATGGGTTCGTCCTGTTTTTGGGTATAAATATACCTTAGTCTGTTTATGCTTATACTCTATCACCTGCCATTTTGTTTCTGCTGATTTTCCATGTTGATGACAAACTAATTGTCTGGGTCTATCCTCAAAATCACCGCGAAGTGGCAGGTTTATTACTCCCTCATTTTCTTTTAATATTCCTTCTAATAAAGCAATATAACGTTTTTTTACCGTCCGGTTGATAAATTGTTTTTGTAAACTTTTATGCGCTCGCTTAGTTAAGGCAATAACCATTAAACCTGAGGTAGACATATCAAGCCTGTGCACAATAAGTGGACCCGTTGCTTTAGGAAATAACGCTTTCATTCGCAGATAAACAGAGTCGGAGATGTTCTTTCCCGGTACGGATAAAAACTCGGCTGGTTTATTGATCACCAACATCACTTCATCCTGATAAACAATGTCGATAGTTTTCCCTTGTGCAGGATTATTCAATAAGGGATTTTCATCCATTGAGATCCCTTCCAGCATATGCCCCAGAATGGGTTTGCATTTACCCTGACATGCTGCGTAAAAATTTTTGTGTTTTCTTATTTCTGATTTAGGCGGTTCCCCCCACCAGAATTCAGCAAGCGCCAGCGGTTTCATTTGCCATTTAAAAGCATAATGCAACAACTTGGGTGCTGCACATTCACCTGAACCAGCGGGTGGCGCAGGGTAAACAGTGTCACTAAAAATATCGTCTAAGCTTTTCTTATTACCTTCAACATTTAAGAATTGATATTGCTGAAATAACTTCTGTTGCAAATTGGTTGATAACGTTTTACGTTTATTTTTTAACAAGGTAATTTCATCTGTTACCTGATTTAACCCTTGTTGCGCTACCTGTACCCTTTCGTCCCAATATAGTTTTAAGTCTCTTAACTGATTTTTATCATCAATACTTTGCTGACTGAGTTTTGCTTTTAATTGGTCAAAATCAACAGGGCTAAACGTATTTTCCGCCAAAGCTCTTTGCGCTTTTCTGTCTTTACGGCCTGTAATCATGTGCTTTCTATGTGCTTCAATTTGCACATCAGCTGCGTTTATTTCAGTCGCTAGCAGCTGACTAAATTCAGCAATTTCAGGATTGCTCTCTAATATTTCAAGCTGCTCATTAATCTGATTAACGACTAACTGCCCGGTTGAATAAAAACCATCTTCAGCAAACATATCAAATACAGGAGGTACAAATTTGGGCAGATGATTATTATTCGCTACTTTTCCAGAAAAAGCAGATAAATAGCCTATTTCACCTTTAGAATTTTGCACTAGTAATACACCAAACATTTTACCGACAGGCAATTCACGACTACTCGATTCACGTTGATTCGATTTACATTTTTTAGAGCCCGAATTATGCGGTTCACTATGGTCGAAACCAAAGTTATGTTGCCACTGTGTTTGGGTTTCAAGATGATGCTGCAATTCTTTCACCGCTAGTAAACACAAAGGGTGAGGGTCATAATAAAAAGGAAAAGTAAACTTTTGAGGTAAAGTATATTCGTCAATTGATTGTGTAAAAGAGGTAAAACAATTTTCTGGGGAATGCATATTTTGATCTATTATAATGAGCACTCAGGCTCGGAAGACAAACTTTACAGGTGTTACTCTGACTAGCTACTCTAGTAAATAATTCTGATTAATGATTAATTACGAATGACGATTTTAACCTTTCTATCCTGAAATTTCACTAAAAACAAAAACGACTAACCTTTACCAAAAAAGACGGCCTCCTGATTTTCCTGCCACAAAGGGTATTTAGACATAACTTTTGTGAACATTGGACTTTGAAGATAACTATTAAGCCATTGCCTAAGTTTAGGATAAGGCGATTGCAAATACCATTGACGCTCTACCCGGGCAAATTGACGAATGAAAGATAAAAGCGCGAGATCAACCAAACTTTCCTTTTCAGAAAAAATAAAGTCGTGCTCGTTTAAACCTTGCTCTAAAGCTTGTAAATACACTTCACATGCCTGTCGGCATTCTGCAACGGTGTTTTCATGATAACGTTTGGCACATTTGTATTTTTCTAAACAAACTTTAAATTCATTATCAAATACAGTAATTAACTTAAGCATGTTCGGTAAGGCACTAGAGTCACGACTTTGCAATAGATCATCAGGATCACTTTTACCTAATGCCCACAGCATGATATCTAAACTTTCATCAATAACACTGGATTGGTCAACCACTAAAACAGGCACGGTCCCTTTTGGAGATACGGCTATCATTTCTGCGGGTTTATTGCTTAATATCACATCACGCAATTCAACTTGTTGCCTTGCTTTAAATATCGCTATTCTGGCGCGCATAGCGTAAGGGCAATTTCTCAAAGAATAAAGTATGGGCGTTGCCATGGTTTCTCATCTGTGTTTTGAAAATATTATACATCTATGCTAAATGATAAACGGCCTGATAAACGAGCTGATAAACGGCCTGAAAATGTAGGATCCAGCGAATAATCTACTTTAACGATATTCATCGGGTAAAGATACGGGTAAAATACCCCCTTTAAAATTTTAACTGACAAAAAGTTGTATAAATAAATGGATCAAAAAATTGAATTATTAGCCCCCGGTGGTGATGTCGATGCAATTAAAGCGGCAATTATTGCAGGTGCCGATGCAGTATATTGCGGCTTAGATACCTTTAATGCACGTAACCGCGCAGCTAATATTTCATTTGATGAACTTGTTGGTGTTATTCGACTTGCGCACCAGTATCAATGCCAAATTTTCCTCACCTTAAACATTGTTATTTTAGAACGGGAATTTAAATCTCTTGCTAAGTTATTAAGCAAACTGGTCAATACCACGTTAGACGGTGTTATTGTGCAGGACATCGGCATGTTTAATCTGATTAAAAAGCATTTTCCTACGTTAGATATTCATGCCTCAACGCAAATGACAACGCATAATGTAGGGCAGATCCCTTTCTTGAAAAAGCTGGGAGCTTCAAGAGTAAATTTATCAAGAGAATTAAACTTACGCGAAATTACCGCATTAACTGCCGTTGGACGCGAGCAGAATACGTTAACTGAAGTATTTGTACATGGCTCACTCTGCGTTGCATTTTCTGGTTTATGTTATTCAACCTCAGCCAGTGTGGGTAATTCAGGCAATCGTGGTCGTTGTAGTCAGGCTTGCCGTGAAGAATATGAAACAACGCCATCAGGCAATAATTTCCCGTTAAATGTAAAAGATAACTCTGCATTTTTTGATCTCCCTGCGTTAATCGAGGCTGGTGTGCATTCGTTTAAAATTGAAGGCCGTATCAAAGGTGCAAATTATGTGCATACCGTTGTTGACAGTTTTCGTAAACAGATTGATGGTTTTGTCGAAACAGGCGAATTACTTGAAGATGGAGAGCTACTTTATAAAGTATTTAATCGCGATTTCTCCAATGGATTTTTAAAAGGGGACTTAAACCAATCAATGTTTATTGATAATCCTCGCGATAATTCAACAAACCATGCTATTGATAAAAGTAATGCCATTTCAGTGGTGCAAATTCATGATGTAGAACAAAACCTGCATAATGATAAAAACCAGATAAATGCAACGGTAAACGAAAAGATTAAACACTTAAGTATTGATAAAATACCACTGACATTAACCTTTTCCGGCGAACTTAATACGCCATTAACGGTAACCATTACCACTGAAGAAGTTTCTGCTGAACAACCTTTTACTAAAAAGAAAAGCTTTACGGTGAAATCGGTAAGTTTATTGGCAAAAAGCGATAGCTTCAGTATTGATAAAAGTGCAATTGATAAACGTTTTAAAAGCTTGAACAATGCTGAATTCAATCTTCAGGCATTGTTGACCGACGACATGGCAGAAGGGTTAAGTATTCCTTTTAAAGAGTTAACTTCACTTAGAAAGCAAATCTCGCTTAAATTAAATAATTCTCAAGCAATATTACCAGCGGTTGAATTACCGCCACTGGCACGACATCCCAAAACAAATGACAAAAATCAGGCTGATACCTCAGCTAAGTTATCAATATTAATTTGTGATGAAGCAGATCTTAATTTAGCAGAAGTCACCGATGCAGATATTTACTTTAAATTACCTGACGCCTATAAACGTGGTTGTACCAAATATATTGATTTCTTAACAGAAAACCCTCGTTTAATTCCCTGGTTTCCTCCGGTATTAATAGGTAAAGATTATGACGTTGCGATCAAGATTTTAGAGCAGGTTAAGCCCAAATTAATAGTAACTAACAATACAGGCATCGCTTATAAAGCTTATGAATTAGGTATTAAATGGATAGCCGGGCCATTTTTAAATACCACCAATTCTTATGCCTTAATGGCGTTAAAAGAAGAGTTCGATTGCAGTGGTGCATTTATTTCTAATGAGATAAATAAGCAGCAAATGAAAAACATTGCCCGTCCAAAAAACTTTAAATTGTTTTACAGTATTTATCATCCGATTTTGTTAATGACCAGCAGGCAGTGCTTTTTCCAACAAAGTGTCGGTTGTGATAAACCACGGATAGATAACGGCTGTATGCTTTCATGCGACAAATCAACCAGTATTACCAACCTTAAAGGTGTATCGTTTGCCATTGATAAACAAAAAGCAGGCTATCCGAGTATTTTTAATCGGGATCAGTTTTTAAATATGGAAATCATTAATGATCTTTCAGATTTATTTGATGGATTTTTAATTGATTTAACCAACATTGGTGCCGGTGACAAAGAATCACCTGACAAAGAGGTATTAATTGGTCAGTTTGAACAATTGCTACAAGGTCAATCAAATGTGGTGCCAACAATTAACACTATGGTGCCTGAGTCAACAGTTAGTCAATATTACAATGGTTTGTAATTTATAAATAGGTAAGTTGGTAGGTAGAACAATAGTTAAGGAAAGGAAAGGAAAGGAAAGGAAAGGAAAGGAAATAAATTTATCTTCTTGTTGGTGACGCTAAAGAAAATTTATTTCCTATCACACTGTATTATTAATACTTAACTTAATTTTCACCCAGCGCATTTTTCACGAATGTAAGAAAACTTTCAAGCTTAGCCGACGTCTCTTTTTTCTGTCGATAAATCATACTGATCTTTGTAGTTTTTTGTTTATCCTCAGGAAGAATTACGACTAGTTTTCCTGAATCAATATCAGCCTGACAGATGCAAGAATACATGTTCGCAATACCAACACCGGCTTTAGCTGCTGCCAATATATTTAAATAATCATTGGAATATAAATGCCCTTTTATTGAGAGTTTTTCCTGAACAAAAGTCCACTGATAATTTACCCTGGCTTCTTTTTTGAAAACTAATAACTTATGTTCACGAAGATCATCAATATTTTTAGGCTCGCCATAATGCTCAATGTATTTCGGTGATGCGACAAGAACAGGTTTAAGTTGCAGCAAATCTATTTTATACAAGGAAGTATTAGGAATTTCAGTCCAGGTTCTTATCGCAATATCAAAATCATCTTCAATTAATTCCATTTTTTCATGAGTAAACACTAAATCAATTTTAATTTTTGGGAAGGCAATCATAAATTTTGTAATAACAGGACTTAATATCAGTTGCCCAATAGCTACCGGCAATGTGACACGCAACAATCCACTTGGGGTTTCACTCAAACCATTTATTTCATCATCCATTTCTTGCCAATTTCTTAACAATTGTTTCCCTTTACTGAAATAAAGTGAACCTGCATCAGTTAGCGCCATAGAGCGTGTGGTTCTGATAAGTAACGACTGACCAATATCATTTTCCAGTTGACGGATATTCTTACTAATCGATGATGTTGGGATCCCTAAGCGAATAGCCGCTTTTGCAAATGATTGCTCCTCTACCACACAACAAAATGAACGAAGTAAATGATATTTATCCGTTGTTCTTCTCATTAATTATGTCCTTAAAAGAAATAGATAATTTCATTAGGTACAGTTTATCAATATTAAGGAAAGAGTAAAATAGTAATATTCGCAGGCACTGACCATATAAGCTAAATTAGGGTTACAGTTCAACAATGTTTTCTGTTAATTTACATGAGTTCAAACCTAT
>JABSOJ010000230.1 GCA_013216005.1 Alteromonadaceae bacterium
CTACTTTTACATAGTCGGTTATAATTATGTTGGTTTTCTTATCTTTAGTTTTATCATTAGACACGACAAAAAGTGTAATGGTATTGTTGCTACTGCCACCAATATAATCAGTAATATTACGGGTTATGCTGTATGACAGTGTAACTTCTGACTCTGTATCGTTATCGTCATCAGCTACATCAGATATCGATTGATAAGCGGAAGTATCGTAATTCCATATATTTAAATTAACACCGTCAGTTTTATCACTATTAGCATTAGCATTAGCGCCAAGACCATTCCATAAGATATCAATTTGACCTACAGAAGCTTCATCTTCATCAATTTTAACAACGTAACGTTGAGCCGGGTATCTGTTATTACGTGTTGTGCTGATTGATGGTCCAAATCCATCATTGGATCCGAAAGCACTATATTCATCACTCGAAAAAAGAGATGAAGGTGATGTGTTCTTAGTTGGTATTTTCTTGGAAAGAATACCATTATAGGCAAAAATATTAGTATCTGGTGTTCGCGTCGAATAATCGTAACTAGTTGTTGCAGCAAACGAAGGTGAAGCTGTAATCAAAAGCAATATAAATAAACTAAAATAACGACCAAACAATGACATAATCCAATTGTTTTAAATAAGCACACTATCTTAACACCACGCATTAACATCGCATTAACGAAATCGTCGTTTACTCAACTAATACGAATACAATCAACTTAAAATATTAACGCTTTTATAACCTATGAATTTATAGCCCCCCACTAATGACGGATCTTCAAACCAGCTTCAAACACTGCAATAAATTTATCAGCATCATCCTTATTAAAAGCCAATGGCGGCTTTATTTTTAAAATATTATAAAATGGGCCTTCTGTGCTCAGTAATATATGATTTTGTTTAAAATATTCCACCAGCTGTGCAGTTTTATCTGTTGCCGGTTGCTTGGTATTTCTGTCTTCAACCAATTCAACACCAATAAATAAACCCAATCCCCGAACATCGCCAATCAAATCAAATTTTAGTTGAAGTTGACGTAATTTCTCCTGGAAGTAATTCCCCGTCGATAAAGCATTTTCTTGCAGTTTGTCTTCGTTTATCGCATCAAGTACCGCTATTCCTATTGCACAAGAAACAGGGTTTCCGCCAAAAGTATTAAAATATTCCATACCCGTAACAAAAGCATCGGCTATGGCTTGAGTCGTAATAACGGCCGCCATCGGATGCCCGTTCCCAATAGGTTTGCCTAAAGTAACAATGTCTGGCACTACGGCTTGCGTTTCAAACGCCCACATGTGCGTTCCAACCCGTCCAAAACCCACTTGCACTTCGTCAGCAATACAAACCCCGCCGGCAGCGCGTACTTTTTGATAAACAGCGGTCAAATAACCGTCGGGCATAATTATTTGTCCTGCAACCCCTTGCAGAGATTCACAAATAAAAGCACTCGGTTTTTTTCCTTGTTCTGCTAACTGTTTTATTACTTTACTGACATCCTCAGCATAGGCATGAGCAGTTTCTACAGAGTTACCTGAAAATTGGCCACGATATGGATCAGCTAAAGCAACTTTATGCACATAATTTGGTGCACCTTCCCCGCCTGGGCCATCAAATTTATAAGGACTTGCTTCAATACAGGCATTGGTATTACCGTGATAAGCTCCATCAACCACCAACAATTCTTTTGAATTAAATCCTTTTGATTTCGAATAACCACGCGCCAGACGAAAAGCCAGTTCATTCGCTTCACTGCCAGAGTTAACTAACATGCATACGGATAATTCATCAGGCATGGTGGCTAACAATTTATCCGCATAATTAACTAAATTATCATGCAGGTAACGGGTATTGGTATTTAGTTTGGCCTGTTGTTCTTGTCCGGCAGCGACCACTTTGGGATGACAATGACCCACATGACAAACATTATTCACCATGTCCAAATAAGCATTGCCGGACTCGTCGTACAAATACGCTCCTTGCCCACGTACGATTTTCAGTGGCTCCTGATAACTTAAACTCAAGGTTTTACCTAAGTGTTTTTTCCGATAAGCAATAATGTCATCGTTATTTTTGCCTGTATCAACAGGCATTTGACAGGCTTGTCGTAACTGACATAAAACTGAAAAAACATTCATTGAACACATTTTTTTCAGTAACTGCCAGGCAGGTTTTGCTGACACTAATAAATAATCATTATCAGGATGCTGTTTTATCGCTAAAGCAGAATTACAAACACTGACACACAAACGCAGAGCAATTAGAGAAAATAAAACTTCGAACTCTTCATCTTTCAATGGTCTGATTTTATGATAACCAGCAACTAAAGATTTTAATGTCTCTAATGGGTTTTCCTGTCCCATCAATGCGTAAGCGGCAGTAATTGCCAATTCATTAATAAGATGACTGTGAACCATGTCACCAAAATCAATCAATCCTGTAATTTTTGTTGGTTGCAGTACGTCGTCTATCAATAAATTATAGTCGTTGGCATCGTTATGAATTACACCTTGCGGACACTTGACCAGTACAGACATTGTTTGTGTCTGGTATAGGTTTAGAAAATACTCAACTAATTGGTACTGCTCTGGTTTCTGGTCTTGTTTCGGCTCTGGTTTCAGGTGTGGTTTCTGCTCAGAATCAAACAAATACTTTTTACTTTGACAAACCCGATAGCCTTGAGCCAAATCCCACTCTAAATAACGATAAGTACCACTATGTTCAAAGTCAGCCAAGGCCACATTCATCTGCCCAATAAATTCACCTAAATGCCCCCATAAAGTTGAGTTATGTTGTTCAATATTTGCATCAGCATAAAAATCGCCGTCAAAGAAAGTTAATACGCGTAAATAAAAACAAACTTCACCGTTTTGTATCTGAGTATTTTGCGCTGTAGTTTTTGACTGGCTTAGGGGTTGACTCAGAGATTTAGTTATTGGTTTAGTTATTGGTGTAGTTATTGATCTAGTTACAGCGGTTAAAGTCTCCCCCCGCAAATTGTTTATACAATGTGGAACTGCTATTTCTTTAGCCGTTAAATGCGCCATTGCGGCATTTTGCATTGCCAATTCTATTTTAGCTTCACCACTGTTGGCTATTTTTACTATGGCTTTTTTGCCTGATTTTTCAGTTAACAGCAAATTCTGATCACAATAACCAGGTAATGACTTTAGTGATCCTGATAATTGATAATGTTGCTGTAATAACTGATTAATTTCATCAACAGTAAAACTTGGTGTAATGGCTGTATCAACCGTAGCCACGACAGCTACAGACTCTGATAAGTTTTCAATATTTGTCATTATTTCTTCTCACTATTTCTTATCATTATTTCTTATCACTACTTATTATCACTACTTATTATCACTACTTATTATTGATACTGCGCGCAAGTTCAGAGATAACAATGTCTTTATTTAACATTTTGGAAGTAAAAGGCTGTAAGGTAAAACCATACTGGTACGTTTGCGCTGGCACAGTATATTGAGCATGCACTAACCTGCCCCACGAGGTATCACCACCAACGCCCATTTGCTTGAAATCAATATTCACGGTCACTAAATCCCGCATGGGTACATCGCTTCCGTGTTTACTTGTTACAGGTACTAAACCAGAGGCTGATTCAGCGCCATCTTTACCAGCAATAAAATCAATGTCTGACTGTAAATACGGCCAGGCACTAGCATTTAACAGTTCATCACCAACAATAAGCAAACCACCACGTTCAGTATTTTTCAAAGCGAACCAACGAACATCGGTTTTATTCGCATTTTCTTGTGGTCTGGAATAATGATGAATTTGATCACTCACTTTTGATTTATACAAAGAAACCTGAGTCGATGTTTTTCTATCAGCATAGCTTTCGTGTGGACCACGTCCAAACCATGAAAGCGTTTGATATTCACCCTGCATAATTAACTGCATGCCCAAACGAGGTAAATTTGGTAGCTTTTGTCCTGATAAAATATTCAACTTACTTTCAACATGGATCTGACCATTATTATTTAATTGATAAATAACACTATACTGCCCTTTAAAATGTTGACTACTGTAAAATGTTTCAACGTTAAAACCATTTTCAGTCTTGGTGGATCCTATCGAATTTAAATTGAGACTATCCGCAGCAAACTGCCAGATAGATGCCCATTTCTGCATGCCATTACCTAAATCATTGTCTGTTGGCGCACGCCAGAAATTAGCTTTTAATGGTGATTGCAGTAATGTCTGTCCTAAATATTGATACTGAGTTAACCAACCAGATTTTTTGTCAAAGACAATGTTGACCTGTTCATTAACAAAACTCAGTTTCAGCTCTTCACTTTTTTGCTTTAGCGCCTGATTTTTTTGTTGCGGCTGTAGTTGCGGCTTCGGTTGCTTAGACAAAATTGTTAACTTAACGGGTAACTGAAACTGCTCAAAAGCTAACTAATGGCCAACAGGCAATAATGAAGACACATGCTGCGTTTGAATATTATCCTGATCATTTATCTGAGCATTCCCTTGTGCGTTAACAACAGCACTTAACGTAATGAAATATTCTTTATGATCGCTCAAAGGTAGTGCTGGCAATTTCAACTGAATGTTTTTACTTTCACTTGCTTTAATATCAGGAAATGCCTGTTGCCCTTTTGCGAATACTTCACCATCAGCTTCAATACGCCAATTTAATTGAAATTGTTTTAAGTTAATAAAATCAAAGCGATTTTCAACACTAAATAACCCTTTCATTAAATCTACTGTATTAAACCTGACAGCTTGATATACTTTTTTAACTTCATAAGCATGAGGATGAGGTTTTCTATTGGGATCCATCAATCCGTTATTCAAAAAATTACCGTCACTGGGTAAATAAGGATGGAAATCTTTGCCATAAGCCCAATATTTAACGCCTTGCTCATTAGTATATTCCAACGACTGATCAACCCAATCCCAAATAAATCCCCCCTGCAAAACATCATATTTTTCTATTGCCTGCCAATAATCTTTTAAATTACCCACAGAATTTCCCATTGCATGAGCATATTCAATCATGATCGCCGGGCGCTTGTGTTCAGCTTTTACATTTTCCATCGATTTTGCATAGTTAACTAAACGTTCAATCGACGGATACATAGGCGCATAAATATCAGTATAGTGCTCTGTTCCGGCAGGTTCATATTGAACCGGACGCGTACCGTCATGTTCTTTTAACCATTGATAAGTAGCTTCGAAAATTTTCCCTTCACCTGCTTCGTTACCCAAAGACCAAATAATAATTGACGGATGGTTTTTATCTCGTTCAAACATCCGCTTAGTACGGTCTAAATGAGCGGGTAACCAGGTTAATTCGTTCCCTAATTGTGTCTTTTCGTTAATTGCTAAAGGATGAGATTCAATGTTTGCTTCATCAATGACATACAAACCGTATTTATCGGTTAATTCATACCAGTAAGGATCATTAGGATAATGGCTGGAACGAACGGCGTTGATATTAAATTGCTTCATCAATTTAATATCTTGTTCCATTAATTCTTTGGTTACCACATGACCATGTTTTGGTGATGTTTCATGGCGATCAACCCCCCGAATGGTGATAGCTTTGCCATTTAACTTTAGTTGCCCGTTACTAATTTCAATGTGACGAAAACCAATATCGTTACGCACCACTTCAAGCACCTTATTATTTCCATCTTTTAAAGTGATCATTAATGTATATAAATTAGGCGTTTCTGCTGACCATAAACGAGGATTTTTAAAATTTGCAGACAAATTGATTTTAGCGTCAGGCTTAGCATTAAAATTTACTTTTTCAGATCCAAAAAGCACAACGTTCAAGTCATTGGCAGGATCTAACAATTGATACTCAATAACTTGACCGACAGTTGCTTTTTTATCATAGTTTTTTAAGCTGATGTCTAAACTAAACAAAGCTTGTTTAAAGTTTTTAGAAAGTGACTGTTTTGCATGAAAATCAAAAATATGTTGTTTTTCTGTGGCATATAAATAAACGTCCCGCTCAATACCTGAAATTCGTAACATGTCCTGACTTTCTAAATAACTGGCATCAGTCCAACGGCGTATTTGAAAAGCGAGTAAGTTTTTATCGGTTTTAAGATAAGGTGTTAAATCAAATTCTGCCGGCGTTTTAGCTCCCTGACTAAAACCTACTTTTTCACCATTAAGCCAAACATCTAACGAAGACTTTGCCGCCCCCACATATAAAAACACTTGTTTGTCCTGCCAACTTTCAGGTAATGAAAATGGCTTACGGTACGAGCCTACCGGGTTATAATCTTTTGGTACATCAGGCCAGATTGTAGTAAACGGAAAACGTTCATCTAAATAAATAGGATAACCAAACCCTTCGACTTCCCAGTTACCGGGTACAGGTATTTGCTGCCAATCAGTATCATCAAAGTTAAGTTTTTCGAAACCTTGAGGTTTATCATCAGGTGAACGCTGCCAATCAAACTGCCATAAACCATTAAGCAAAAGGAAATTACTACTCTGTTCTTTTTTATTTTTAATTGCTGCATTAAATGATTGAAAAGGAAATAAAGTCGCATGCGGTGCTTCTTTGTTTATGGCAAAAACTTGATGATTTTCCCAAGGTTGCCTTGGTTCATCATTCAAAATTTCTTTTGCCAAAGCTGACGATTGTATTATCAACGCAGAAAGAGCAGCAAAAAGCGATAATTTCATTACCTGATTCCATAAAGTATACAGTACTATTTATCCTACATTCCGCACA
>JABSOJ010000231.1 GCA_013216005.1 Alteromonadaceae bacterium
AAATTAATTGTCGCAGGTTTTAACGTTTTCTCCTTAGACTTTTTATTTCAATTGTTACCCCGAATGATTGGTGCCATAATTGGTATAATACCTAGGGAGATGGCGCGCCAGGATCTTTTTTTATCGATGCTAAGTGATCTTCTACAACTTTCCACAAGGGAGTGTCTACCCAAGTGTCATCAAGATAGAATTTTTCGGGTTCTTCTTCTTTTGGGTCTATCAGCAGATTGTAGATTGATGGATAAGCCAGATTTAGGATCGCATAACTCTTTGGATCAATTTCCTTGGTAAGCATTTTCCAATTTCGCCACTTCACACCAAAAAGTTCGTTGCCGATATAAATGACCATGGAATCCCGAGCAGATTTCTTCGACTTGGCCATCAGGAAATCCGATTGGTCAACACCATCGAGTATTCTATCTTGCGGGATTTTGCCGCCGACAAAATTCGCCAATGTGGGAAACACATCTGTCAGATGAACAATATCGTTAGATACCTGCTTGGCAGGTATTTTCCCAGGCCAGCGGATCAGAAAAGGAACACGTAAGGAACCTTCATAGGGGGAAAACATGGTTCCTCTCCAGGGTCCGGTGAATCCAAACGATCTCTTTATGCCTTCACGACCATTATCTGAGGTAAAGATAAAGATAGTGTTGTCTTTAAGCCCTAGCTCATCAATCTGATCGAGAATCTCGCCCACATAGGAATCCGTTTGCGCCAGCACGTCAGCAAAACTTCCATTACCGGTCTTGCCCTTAAAATCGGGATGGGCATCGACGGGTTCATGGGTTTGTGTATAGGGAAGATAGGCAAAAAATGGCTGCTTAGTTTTAGCCTTGCGCTTGATAAAATCGATGGCGTGATCGGTGATTTCCCGGTCGATCGTCGCGCGCTTGGCACGGTTATAAACTTCATGTTGTTTTGGTTTCTGGCCTCGTTTCGCCGTCATGATGTGGGTAAACTTAACACCTGCGTCCTTCTGAAAACTATCACTATCCGGCCAAAAAGCTTGATCCGATGAATTAGGTATTCCATACCACTCATCGAAACCCTGATCCGTGGGATAACGGCCCTCGGCGTCACCCAAATGCCATTTTCCGAACATGCCCGTCGCGTAACCGGCATCCGATAGCATCTCGGCCAAAGTAACCTCCCACTTAGTGATGCCATACCATATTCCTCTAGGGGAGCCATTTTTCTGTTGTCGTGTACGAATTCCATAACGACCAGTCATCAATGATGATCTCGATGGCGTGCACTCTGCTTCGACATTGAAATTAGTGAGTTGGAATCCCTCAGCCGCAATGCTGTCAATATTGGGTGTCGGCGCTCCGCGCAAAATTCCGCCGCCATAAACACCTATCTCGCCATAACCAAAATTGTCCATCAAGATCAGGACAACATTGGGCTTGTTTTCAATCTTGGATGAAGCCAAAGCCATAGGAACAGACATAAATAAAACTAAAAGGAATACCGTGATTCTCGCGTTTCGAATATACTCCAACATTGTTATCTCCTTTGATGGACTGATTGACAAATTTTTGTTGTTGACCGCTTTTGCAGTTTCAATGAGGTTTTGTATTTTATTGTTTTATTTTGTTTTATTTTGTTTTGTTTTTTTTGTGTTTTTGTATTGAAAACACTTACAATTTCAGTTGGTCTCAATAAAAAGACAACCATACAATCCCGAATAAATTTTTAATTTTCTCGTTTTTTTTATCCCAACAGGTTAAAAGGAAATAACAGTCAAATGTATACCTAGTTAGGGTAGGTTAAAAAGCATAAACAAAATATAACAGTAAAGTTCATTGGTAGCGCTGGATCTAATCAAGTTCTGGAGTTGCAAGTATTACTTATTGATTAAACCATTCATCTCTCAAAACGTTAACTCAAGCAAAAACATCTCTCTCAAAAGGAAAAGCTCTGTTTGAATAATTGTTAAACTCGATTCCGCAGTTTTTTATTATTGACATTTGTGAACATCTAAATTTCATAGACTTGCACTTTTCTGTAAATATTTAAGGATTGTTAGCTGTTATATAACAATATGTTTTTAAATAGTTTTTAAAAGTCAACTTCTAAAAACTGCGGAATCGAGTTAAAACTTTCTATTTGAGTAGAAAAATCGTACACAGCTTGAGTGTTTATACATGAAAATTGTCCTCTGAATAAGCCCCCACCGAGGCATTCAGATCTTCAACATAGATCCATAATATATCAGGCCTAGCACTTAGGTTGTTCGCATAACTGGATATATAAATTACTACTGCCAAAGTAGTTAACACGATTATAAAAAACACTTAACTTCATTATTAATCCAAAGGCAGTAATAAAAACATATGATCACCCTAAATTGACGTCTCGACGTAATGAATAATTAATACCAGAATTATCATCAAGCTCAAGCGCATACTTTCTTCCAGCATATACAGCTGATGCTATTGGTGCAGGTGCTTCGCAATCTCCTATCCGACGAATAGATTTAGTACAGCCTGCTTTTCCGGTTTCCATTAAACCTTGTAAATCATAATAAAGGTCATCAGTCGGTAAACGGGCAGTAATCATTACGATGGCGTCAGCTTTTAACATTGACTCACGTTCAGTATACATGCAACTGAGCGCTACATTTTCACCATCAAAAGACTCAAGGTTTTTAGAAAAAACCAACTGCACACCAGCCTCTAATAAAGATTTTTGAGCGGTGGGTTGCTCCGTCGTGTAAACACCGAATGAGCATGCCATATTAGCTGTCGATACAAAGATGACTTCACAACCCGCTTTTTGTAACATTTCAGCAATCACAGGGCCCATGTAGTAATAATCATCATCAAAAACAACAACTCGTCCTTTGGGTAAACGGCCAGCCATAATGTCATCTGGGGTAAATATTTGCTCTGATGAACCAAGGTTTTCTATTCTAATGGTATTAGTACGACCGAATCCATCAGAACGCCACTTTGCCCCCGTGGCGATAACAATATGATCTGCTTCTGCCAATAAAGCATCTTCTGCGTTCAGATAACTGTCGAGAAAAACATCAACATTAGGTAATTTCAAAAACTGCTGTTCCCGATAATCTTTTACTCTAATCCACTCACTTAACGTAGGTAAACGTGATTCCTGAGCAACTCGCCCACCCAGTTCAGTACGAGCTTCAGAAAGCATAACATTATAGCCTCGTTTCCCTAAAGCATGGGTTGCCTCAAGCCCGGCAGGACCAGATCCGACAACCAAAATAGTACTTTCTGATTCTTTTGGACGCACATATTCCGGGTGCCAGTTTCGTCGCCATTCCTCACCCATAGTTGGATTTTGTGTGCAACGAATTGGTACTCCTAACTGATCCCCGGTGTAACACATATTACAGCCAATACATTCGCGAATATCTTCAAAACGACCTTCTTCAACTTTTTTAGGTAAAAAAGGATCTGCAATTGAAGGTCTTGCCGCTCCGATCATATCAACAATACCACGTTTAATTTGGTTAACCATAGTATCAGGAGAAGTAAAACGCCCCACGGCTACTACAGGCTTGGTTGTCATCTCCTTAACATAACTCATGTAAGGTTCCATCCCGCCTTCGTTCATAAAACGTGACGTAGCAAGTTCCATATCCCAGTTAGCAGCGGTTACATCCCACAAATCAGGTAACTCAGCTACATGATAAAAAAACTCTCGTGTTTCATCAGTAACTGGCTGATTATTCTTCATACGATCATCATCCGGTGAAAAACGTACAGCCACTGCCATCGTTTCTCCTACCGCATCTTTTAATACTTCGATAATCTCACGAAGAAGACGAGATCGATTTTTTACACTACCGCCATACTCATCGGTGCGATCATTGGTTGCTGATAGTTGGAAATTATGAAGTAAGTCATAGTGATTGGCATAAGCATAAACGATATCAAATCCTGCTTCTTTCGCCCTTAACGCTGCATCCCGATACCACTGACGAAGATCACGAAAATCCTGTTTGTCCATTTTTCTGGACTGATAAGGAAGTCCTTTCCAGCTAGGCCTGGAATTCACATCAAATGGAACTTCACGGGTATATAAATTTGATGCAGCCGCACCGCTATACCAAAGTTCAACACCTGCTAATGCGCCATATTCATGGACATTATCTGTCATCATCCGATGCGCCCGAATGTCAGATTGATCCCATAACGATGCATATGGGCAAAGTAAGTCATCTGAGCTTGGATGAATAGAGCAGTACTCTGTATTTACAACTCCCCAGCCCCCTTCTGCTTTTATACCGCGCATTTTGGCCAACATATTTGGGCGTTGCCACCCCATCCCCGTGCAGTGAGGAACTTGATAAAAACGATTTTTGGCCGTCACCGGACCTATTTTCAATGGCTCAAAAAGAATATCAAAACGTGGATCACGAGTCATAACTAAACTCCAGTATGGCTGTCATATGAATATACAATGCTGAGGAAAAGTATACAGGACAATTTATACACATAAGCTACCACAAAAGGGGGGGTTGACACATTGATCGAGCTAATTTTTTTGATCTTGTTACTAATTTCCATTGACATACAGATACTCTGTTTTACCTTTAACAGAGCGTAGCGAAAATCTCGGGGGCTTGCCCCAGTGCTGAGTAGTGTTGACTGGGCGAAGCCTAGTCGAGCCTATTTAGCATTGGTGTTTTCAAGCTTCTCGTTAGCTTTATCGCAAGCGATAAAGCTTGTTACTACCTTAAACCTCGGTCACTTGTAGCCGAGATTTTTATAAGAGGTTAAATATAACCCAAATAATTCAAACCAATTCAAAACAAGTCAAACCAATTCAACCTCAAAACAAACTTAATCTGCATCAAAATCTAACACCACATCATTACTTACCGGATGAGACTGACAAGTTAATACAAACCCATCTGTAACCTCTTCTTCTGTAAGTGCATGGTTAACATCCATTTTAACCTTGCCATCAGTTACTTTCACCTTACAAGTTGCACAAACCCCAACTTGACAGGAAAAAGGCAAATGAACACCTTGCTTTACCCCTGCTTCAAGTATGTTATCACCGTCTATCGCCAAATCAAGCGTGGTGATCTGTCCGTTTACCTTAAGTGAAACTCTACTTTTTCTCCTGTTATCACTAGATATTCCCTCAACTTTTTTATTCGATATATTATCTGACGCGGTATCAGAATAAAATAACTCGTAATGAAGATGTTCATCGGTAAAGTTCCAGGCTTTCAAACTTGTTATAACTTTACTGGTCATTTCTTGCGGACCACACAGAAAAACATCACTAAAATCTCGTATTTTTATCAGTCCCGCTAAATCTAAATTTATTATTTTCTGCGCGGTAATTCGTCCGCTGTAAATGTTTTGCTTTTGTTGCTCACAAGAATAAAAGTTAAACCGTTTAAATCGTTCACTATTTTCAGTTTCAATTAAAGATAATTTGTTATGAAACATAGTAGACGCCACAGATTTATTACCATAAATCAACGTCACTTTCGCTTTTCTCTCAAGCTCCAAAATTGACTGAATATGAGAAAGAATAGGCGTAATACCACTACCGGCAGAGATAAATAAGTAATGCTTTTTACTTTCTGCCTTTAACTCAGTAAAAAAACGCCCCTGCGGTGGCATAACATCGATCAGCATACCAACTTTAAATTTATTTTTAGCAAAGTTTGAAAAAACACCACCGTCAATACACTTAATCGCCACTTGCAATTTCTGATCAACAACACTACTGCAAATAGAATAAGAACGACGTACTTCGCTGCCATTAATATTTGTTTTCAGGGTTAAATGTTGACCTTGATGATAAAAGAATGCTTGTTGCAAGTTACTTGGCACGTCAAAAGTTACACCAACTGCATCTTTGGTTAGTTGTTCAACGTGAGAAATTGATAATGTATAAAATTTTGTACTCATAAAATCCTCTAACCTTGATAAAGCAATATAAAATGACGTCTTTTCTTTTGTGGACTTTTTCTAACCAGTTACTTTTATCTAGTTACTGATACCAAGTTACTGACCTTTTTTTCCACCCATATAAGAAACCCATATTTTACGGACTCCTTCTTCGGAAACTTCTAAAGTTCCAGACCAGCCCTTAGGTAATACCACCCCTTCTCCAGCTGAAACAGTTTCAACCTTTCCCTGCTCATTTGTCATCACCATGCTCCCCTGTAGTACAAACATTAATTCGTCATACTCTAAATCGGTGTAAACTATTTTTCCTGGTTTACTTTCCCATACACCAATACCAAAGTTTTCGTCTTTACTATAAAAATAGTCATAACCACGGGCGATCAAATCACCACTTTCTGGCTCATATGGGCTATATTCCCCCAAATTTTTTCCTGATAAGCGATCTCGGTCTAATCGAATAATTTGTTCAACTTCTTCTGCTAAAGTAGCCGCATAAACGGGCTTAAATAAAGTCTGCTGACCAATATCTATATCCATCTGTTTGCCCGCGAAACTACCAAAGATGATCATTATCACGCTCCACGCAACAAATTTTATAGGGCTCAACTTAACTTTTCCCTGATGCAATAGAACATTTATTAATGCTTTCATCGCTTATCCTCACTCATATTTAGATTTAGATTTAGATTAAAAATTTTGGGGGTTCATTAATCAACATAAACAATATTAAAGTTAAAGTACCGCCGGCATAGCCGGAGGCTTATTGTAAGACGCCCTAAAAGGGCTAAAGTAAGCGCCCGAGGCGC
>JABSOJ010000232.1 GCA_013216005.1 Alteromonadaceae bacterium
ACAAATGATTGGATTGATAAATGGAAGACCGTTGTACTAAATAGTGTACAATAAAACTATTGCTGTGACGCTTCCTACCTGTTTTGCGAAACTCTTTTTGCCCCGAAGGCGTTTTAACATTACACAAACGATAAACAATATCCTGTTGATCTAAATATTTTTTTGCTGTCTGACAATGGGGACAATTATTCATACTATATAAAACGACACGTTTCACAAAAACAACTCTTTTTAATCTTAACGCCAACTTCGCTTAGTATACACAAAACGAACGCTCTTTAGCGCTTTTATCAGCCTGGAAAATCCTGTTTTCTCATCCACTTCATTTGTAACACAGAGTAACAAATTAAATATTTTGTAAATAATTTAAATTTATTTGCGACGATATTTAATCCGAAAATGTCTATTTAAGTACGACCTTTTTAAAATTAGATCCTGAAGTGAAGTAATAAACTGATTTCTCAGACAGTTAGCATCATCAAGAAGTTTATATATTTCGTTTCTAATACAAATAATAGGATATAACATGTTAAATGACTTAAATTATCTAATGAATGTCAGAATTTTAATGAAAATAATAGTCTTGATTCGCTGGAAAAAGATTATGAAGATTCAAAAAATAATTTTTTAGTAACACCAAAAAATCCTATCCGTAAGAACTACCTTGCCGCTAAGTCTGTAGGTAAAATTGAAATTATCCACTTCAAAGATATATTGTGGTTGCATGCATCATCAAATTACATTGAAGTTCACTTACAAGACAGGATTGTGTTACACAGGGAATATTTATCTAAGTTAGAAGACATACTGCCGGAAAATCAATTTTTACGCGTACATCGTTCATCTATCGTTAATATCTGTGTGATTAAAAATATTCACAGTGATTTAGGCCGATATAATTTAATTTCGCTAGCCAATGGCGATGAAGTAAAACTGAGCCAAGCTTATCGCCAGCCTTTATTTCAGCAGCTAGGCATTGATGACTAGTTAACCTGAACTCGGGATAAGCAGGACTTGCTCAATATCCAGAATTTAGGTTAGGTATTACCTAGCTATAAATCTATTTATTTTCGAGCGTTAATAAGTTGTTGTTTTGGTCAATATGAAAATCAAAAGAGCTAAGGAAGTTCATTCCTAATAAGCCGTCATTTCCTTCACTTATATAAGGACTAACGGCAAATAATATATTTTTAACTTTATAACCCTGAAGTTCAAACTTAGCTACTTTATAAATACTGGAAATCACCTGACCACCCGCAGTATTTAAACGGATATCTTTAACATATTCAAATTCGGTGTGTGGTGATATTTGATCAAATGCAGATTGTGATAGCAGAGAAATACTCGCCCCCGTATCTATCATTAGGGAAACGGTATAATCTTCATTAATTAAACCTTGCACGATGTAATGTTCACCCTGCCTTTCCAGAGGGATCATCGAAGGTTCGCGTAACGCTATTTCAATTCGATCAAATAATGCAGTTGCTTTTAGTTTATAGTTTGCCTGTTCCAGCAATGGCTCTAATTCATTAAGTGATGTTTCAAAGTCTCCTTGTTCATATAAAGCAACTGCGTATATCCATTGAATATAGAAAGGTTCAAGATCAAATTCGCCTACCTGCTGAGTAAATTCGGCTAATTCTAACCACAGACCCAGATCAAATAGACGTTTAATTTCTTGACGTATCAGGCTATTGGTTAACATAATACTATTTTGTTGCTGAGCTTCATCAAAGGCATGAAATTGAATATTAAAAGCATGATTAATTGCCAGTAATATTTGTTGTTTTTCAACATACAAATCTACTGATAAAAACAAGAAATCTAAATCATCGGGTGAGTATTCAAGAAAAGCGATAAGTGAGTTTTCTGCTGAGATAAAATTCATGGTTTTAATTAATCGTTCTGCATCATCAAACCAAAAAGATTTAAGCGATAAAACCATTAAGTGATCTTTTTGTTCAAATCCATTAATTAACACTGCAGCTAAACTATAATCTTGCTCAATAATGGCTTGTTTAATTTGAACCGGTAAGTTGTTTATTTCTGTATCATCCGAATTGACAGTTAACTCATTAATAAGGTTATTCTTTGATGTACTTTCGTTATCTGTTTTCCTGATAAATTTTTCAGTGAGCAGGTTATTGTTGAATGGTGAATTTTTTTGTGATCCTGTGGATAACGATTTTGAATTGTCGGCAATATTGGTTGTGCAATTTGTGTAAGGAAAATTAGCTCCTAATAAGGAAAAGTTTTTTTGGCCCAATAGGTATACATTTAGTCCTATTGAACAAAGCAAAATAAATAGAAATATTATACGCCACATCATTTAAACCTGATCCTAATAAGCTTCACCCGACTAAGCTTCACCCAAACAAGCTCCATTCCCTAAAAATTAATTTATTATTGAACCTTACATTGGGTAATTGATAGCGCTAAACTTTTCCCGCTTTTTTCATCTTTGATAAAACACAAATCACCCTTAATAATCAGGCGTAACCTAAAGGGTAACTCCATGCTTCTCCCCATGATTAGTTGACCATTATCCGTTTTATGCGCAGCGCGTTCCAGTGATAAATAACTACTGTCAATAAAGGCATTGTCGGCTATTAATACTCGCTGTTGCTCAAGTAAGATTGAAATGGTATTTTCTATTTCAATATGGCTTTCATTTGAAAAATGACTGATCAGGGCAGACACTTCAATAAATGAAGATTTCTGCTGCGCCTGAATTGAACACCCAAAACTACACCATAACAACATCAATAATAAGGAAGGCACTAAAATATTAACTTTCATGAATGCTCCTAGTTACTTCAAATTAAAGACTTCCAATTAAAGGCTTCAAATTAAAGATCCCTAATTAAAAATCCCTAATTAAAGACTCCCAATAAATGTCCCTAACGAGTAAAATTAACTAAACGATTGTTTTTCAACACCGCTTGCATACGTTTGTCTTCAAGTATGAAATCCTGAGTAATGACAGATCTTTTATTACCCATTAAATATTTTGCTAATTGAACTCCTGGACAATTTGCAGTTTCACGATAACTTAAAGCCGCGGCAACTAAATCTTCATTCTTATCGCCTAAAGCATGAGTTAAATCATCTTCAACCCAACATCCTTTCACTTCGCTATCAAAGGACGGATTAAAAGTCGGTTCGAAACCATCAGAATAATCACCGAAACCTTTGTCATTTTCACCGCTAAATTGCACAGTAAAATAAGTAGTCCCGCAATTAGGTGTCGGATAAAAGCCATAAGGTTTACCACAAGTAGTTGAACCAATTTGGATCACTTCAACATCAATACCACGCAAGCCATTCATTAACGACTCACTCGCAGAACAGGTATTTTGTGAAGTAAGCACATAAACTCTTGATAAATTAAGCGTGGGTAGTGCATGACCTGCAGTAAGTAATCCTTCATTAAACCCAATACTCGTATCATAGAAAGGAGTAGACGTTAATTGCTCACCCGTAACAGGATCAAAATTTTGATGCTTGTCGTTAAATGTTAATTTCTCAAAAACTTTATGCTCGGTAGCATCACCAGCAATCATATAACTAAGTTGGCTCGCTAAGGCTAAATACCCACCACCGTTATATCTAAGATCAAGTATCAAGTCAGAAATATTTTCAGCTTTCAAACTGGTAATAGCATCTACCAAACCTTTTTCCGCCGTTGCAATATGAGAATTAAACTGTAAGTAACCTACTTTACCCGTATTAGTTGCAAGCGTTTTAACATTCTGTACCGGTGTAGATATCACTGTTTTTGCGGTTAAAGTTACTTTACGGGTTTCGTTTTGTCCCAAATCCTGAAGTGTGAAAGTTGTTTGTTGACCATCCGTAGCCGGAAACAAGCCATTATTGAGTGCAGCAATACTTGTGGCGTCATTAGCAGCCGAGATATTCACACCGTCAACATCAATAACGACTGCACCGCGGGCTATGTTAGCTTCTGACGCTGGAGTATCTGGATCGGTATAAGTAATGGTAACTTTTCGTTCAACACCTGAAGATGGGTCTGATTGTTGTAGATGAAAATTTATACCATAACCTACTGAAGCCCCGGACTGATTCAATTGTTGCCATTCTTGTGTAGGCATTGAAAAGTGAAATTGATCCTTTAATCGACCCGAAGCGGTTAACGCATTCGTTTTAAGTTCATCAAAATAATCAATAACACCAAATCCTGCCGGATTTTGATCATCTATTTCGTTATACCAGAGATAAGTATCGTTGCTCCAGGATCTCAACCACATTTTTTCGGTAAATTGCGAGCCAGTTTGATTTGCAGCACATTGATCAGCTAAAGTGGAAGGCTCAGCAAAGTCTCTGGCAAGCCATCCGCCAGTGGTAGCAGATACACTATGGCTGCTGAGAATCACATTAGTGCCCCTGCTATTTCCACCCCCTCCACAGGCTGAAAGAGCCAAAAAGCTAAAGGCAAGTACACCAGCTATTGTTTTATTTGATAAAGAATTCATATCTTTCCCTTGAACATCATACTCAATCGGTATCGGTATTAACGGTAATTTGCGAATTAAATATGTTAAATCATTGCTGTGGATTTGACCACGAGTTAATTAAATGTTCACATTTTGTAACACAATAATTGTCCACCTGTTTCCAATAATGTTTAATTAACTCAATTTATTTTAAAAAAACCCAGCTACAATCAACCTGAATAAATACAGTTAAAAACAATAATCACCAAACATCTTTAGATAATACTCCTTGAACATTTATGGTGTTTTTCTTAACAAAACGCGGTATCTGCGACAATTTTCTTTGCTGATTATAATCTTTTGTTACCGCAACAATCGTTGGTGTTAATAACAAAATCACCCCGATATTTATCACAGTCACCACACCTAACGACAAGTCAGCCAATGCCCATACTTGTGGCAATGCCGCAGTAGTTCCCCAAAAAGTCATGGACAGAAATATCAGGGTAAAACCCCAACGCCCCCAATTATTATCCAGTTTGAATAAATGCAAATTATTTTCTGCATAAACGTAATTGGCAATAATTGAAGTGAAAGAAAATAAACAAATGGCTAAAGAAACATAATGCTTCCCCCAGCTACCAACATGTTCTGTCATTGCGTACTGAGTTAAACGAATACCCGTTAAATTGGAAGTTTCAGGCCCTAAAGCAAGTAAAATTATCATCGCCGTTGCCGTACAAATAACAATAGTATCAATAAAAACACCCAGCATTTGTACATAACCCTGCGCCGCAGGATGCGGAGGATTCGGTGAAGCACAAGCCGCCGCATGAGGAACAGTACCAGAACCTGCTTCATTCGAGTATAAACCACGTTTAATTCCATTAATAATTGCAGCCCCTAAAGCGCCACTCCCCGCCTCTTGCAAACCAAAAGCTGAATTTATAATCGACATAATCACCGCTGGTACTTGCTCAATATTAATTAAACAAATAATTGAGGCTAACAATATATAGCTCAACCCCATAAAAGGAACAATAACACTTGAAACTTTTGCTACCGCCCTTACACCACCAATTAAAATAACTCCGGCAAGAATGACAATCACCAAGCCAGTTAAATTAGGTTCAATTTGATAAGCATTATTTAATGCATCAGCCATTGTATTTGCTTGCACTGAACTAAAAACAAGACCATAGCCAATAAAAATACAGAGTGAAAAAGTAAAAGCTAACCAAGGTTGATTCAACCCCATTTTTATATAAAAAGCAGGTCCACCTCGAAACTCTCCTTTACTGTTTCTTACTTTATATAACTGACCCAATAAACTTTCCGCAAAGCCTGTCGCCATACCGAGAAAGGCAATAACCCACATCCAGAAAATAGCACCTGGTCCCCCTAAAGAAATAGCAATAGCCACACCAGCTAAATTACCTGTCCCGACCCGGGCAGCTAAACTGGTCATTAAGGCCTGAAAAGAAGAAATGCCATTTTTATCTGCGCTGGCACTATTTCCCATTAATTTGAACATATGGAAAAAATTACCGAACTGTATATATTTCAGTTTAAAACTAAACCAAATACCTGCTGCCACCAGCAAATAAATAAGTAAATTATTCCAAAGAAAATCATTAGCTAAACTGATAAAAGAATTCAAAAGTCGATCCTTACCTTTTATTGATGTCCCCATCTTACAACAAATTTGTCTGAGAACACGAAATAACCTTATTGGTAAAATTTTTGACCACTATTTACCTATCTAACTGACACATAACTTACCCAATTTATCACTTACCAAATTTACTACGGACCTTTTTCATATGAAGTCGAAAGCGCTTATCAAACTTTGATTCACCACAAGAAAAAAACTGGACAGACTTTACTCCCTCAATACCGACCGAACCTAAATCAGTTTCTACCGAGCATTTACCATCCTCATTTTTAATAATAGAGATTCCATCAGCATAATTGGTGGTGTTTTTTTCCCGCTCCCGTGCGGCATCTTTTAATGGCACAGAATGAGGAACCGGAATTTGTTTTCCGGTCATTACTGAAGCACTTCTAAATTGGCTAAATTCAGCCACCGCTTCATTAATGCTTTTTTCATCAAGTTCATTTCGTAATTGTTTCAATTGATGTAGAGTAGGCCGCAGGCTTCGCATAGCTTATCCAACGGCCCCTCTTCGATTCCGTGCATGAGGTTTTCCCT
>JABSOJ010000233.1 GCA_013216005.1 Alteromonadaceae bacterium
AGTAAATATCATACTTTGTAAAGTCAAAAACTGGGAAATTGGATATCCCTAAAAACACGAGTTTTCGACAGCCTAGCTTCACACTGATAATTAGAAATATAACATCCATTCCATTGTAATTACTATTTTCGCCCTCATCTTGATACAACAGCAATTTATTATCGTTTAACACTTAATTTTTATGCGCAACCCTAGAATATATCTGAATCAAGCTATGAAAGTTGGCGATACTTTACCACTGAATGACGATGCTTTCGGGCATACTGTCAGAGTGTTAAGGTTAAAAGAGGGTGACATGATCACGCTTTTTAACGATACAAATTTTAATATTGTTAATACGCTAAGCACTGATAAATGCAGTGGTGAATATGAATTTCAAGGCAAACTGATTAATGTCAGTAAAAAACATGCCGAGGTCATCATCATTGATTGTCAGGAAAAAATGATTGAATCACCAGTTAATATTCACTTAGGTCAAGGCATATCCCGTGGCGAACGTATGGATTTCACTTTACAGAAATCTGTTGAATTAGGGGTAAATACTATTACACCTTTGTTCACAGAAAGGTGTGGAGTAAAACTTAGTGGTGAGCGTTTAGAAAAAAAACGTGAACAATGGCAAAAAATAATTATCAGTGCCTGTGAACAAAGTGGCCGTTGCACGGTCCCTATTATAATGACACCAATAAGTTTGGGATTATGGTTGCAACAGGAAAGTTCGGCGCTTAAATTAAATTTACACCCTAAAGCTGAACATTCAATTATGACCATACCAAGCCAACAACCAAAAGATAAGCCAAGAGTAAGATTACTTATTGGCCCTGAAGGTGGTTTAAGCGACGAAGAAATTGGTCAGGCAAATAATGCTGAATTTGTTGATGTGTTACTCGGACCACGAATATTACGAACTGAAACGGCAGCCCTTACGGCAATAACAGCAATTCAGTGTCGCTTTGGCGATTTAGCATAACCTAAATTAACAATTTGAAAATTAGTAAACAGGATAAAATATGACGATTAAACTTGGCATAGTGATGGATCCAATTTCGCAAGTGAATGTACAAAAAGATTCTTCAATGGCAATGATGTTTGAAGCTCAAGCACGCGGTTATGAAATTTTTTACATGGAAATGAATGACTTGCACCTTGATCAAGGTGTATGCCGAGCGACTGTCAGAAAAATTAAAGTCTTTGATGATCCACAACATTGGTATGAACTTTCCCAAGAAAGCGATATCGCAGTTAGTGAATTAGACGCTGTATTAATGCGTAAAGATCCTCCATTTGATACCGAATATATTTACGCAACTCACATGTTGGAGCGTGCCGAAGTTGAAGGTACGTTAATAGTTAACAAACCGCAAAGTCTACGAGATTGCAATGAAAAATTATTTACTGCCTGGTTCCCAGAATTGACACCTCGTACACTGGTAAGCCGCAACAGCAAACAAATACGCGATTTCCACCAAAAATACCAAGATATCATTATCAAACCACTTGATGGCATGGGCGGTGCTTCTATCTTCAGAATTAAACCAGAAGATGCTAATGTAGGGGTAATTATCGAAACATTAACCGAACATGGTAGTCAGTACACCATGGTACAAGAATACATGCCAGCAATTAAAGACGGCGACAAACGCATACTGATTGTTAATGGCGAACCTATGCCTTATTGTCTGGCCCGTATACCTGCTCAGGGTGAAACCAGGGGTAATTTAGCCGCTGGTGGTCGTGGCGAAGCGAGACCATTAAGTACCAGTGATAAGCTAATTGCTGAAAAAATTGCTCCAGAATTAAAAAAACGTGGTCTATACTTTGTGGGTCTAGACATAATTGGTGATAAAGTTACTGAAATTAATGTCACCAGCCCAACCTGTATTCGTGAAATAGAAGCCGCTTATCCTATTAATATTTGCGGCAAGCTGATGGACGCTATTGAAGAAAACATCCGTCGTTAAACAGAATTATTCTTTTAATAACCAAGTGTTATATAGGAGACGAAATGGAAAGTTTAGAGAACCAATTACTTATTGCAATGCCAAGCTTAGGCGATAGTTATTTCAGTAAAACAGTTACTTACATTTGTGAACACAATGATGAAGGTGCTATGGGTTTAGTGATCAACATTCCAATTAACATCACTTTAAATGATTTACTGTCTCAATTAGAGCAGGATGAAAGTAAAGATAAATCAACGGAAAAATCAACACCACAACAAGCACAAGCCCTTGAAAATGAAAGTGCTAAGGAAGATAGTCACCCCAAGTATGTGAATCGGGAAAATTCAATACTTAACCAACAAGTTTTAACTGGTGGGCCAATATCACAACAAAGAGGCTTTGTATTACACAGTCCGCAAGATTGCTGGAGCAGTTCGTTATCATTAAGCGATGACATAATGATCACCACGTCTAAAGATATTTTGTTGGCGTTAGGAACCGATAATGCTCCCGAACAGTTTGTAGTAACATTAGGTTATGCTGGTTGGGGACCCGGCCAGTTAGAACAGGAAATTTCTGAGAATTCATGGCTAACAACACCAGCCGATTATGAAATATTATTTAATACCCCTATTGAACATCGTTGGAAAAAAGCCACCGAAAAATTGGGCATTAATCTAGTTCATTTATCGAATGATGTTGGTCACGCTTAGCTATTATTTACTATTTATTATTTACTATTTACTATTTACTAAGGCACTAAGGCACTAATGTTTACACTGACTACAACACAAGCCTTAACAGGATAAAAGACAACAACATGGTAAAAAATACAACCCCTATTGGTGAACGAACAGTGATAGGTTTTGATTTTGGTAAAAAATATATAGGCGTTGCCGTTGGACAAGAACTTACCGGCAGCGCTTCACCTTTAGGGTCTGTCAAAGCCAAAGACGGCATTCCAAATTGGGATAATTTAACCAAATACATTAAAGAATGGCAACCTGATTTCTTGGTTGTTGGTTTACCATTAAACATGGACGGTAGTGAGCAACAACTAACTTTAGACGCCAAGAAATTTGGTAATCGTCTTAATGGGCGCTTTGGACTCAACGTTGAATTTCAAGATGAACGATTAACAACAGCAGACGCCAAAGAACAATTATTTGCTCAAGGCGGTTACCGTAACTTGAAAAAAGATAATATCGATGCAGAATCAGCAAAATTAATCATTGAAAGCTTTTTTGAATCACAATATTCTTAAAGACATAACAGCTTTTGTGTATTCTGTATTCTACACAATTGGTATTTATACCGACTCAATTACTAAACCATACATTACCTTTACCTTAAACTTTATGAATATTTTCACCGTTATTAGCCCCCTTGTTTTATTAACTTTATTAGGTTTTGTCTGTGCCAAAATACAATGGTTTAACAAAGCCCAAATAGACACGATCAGTAAGTTTACGTTTAACATCAGCATTCCTGCCTTTTTGTTTTACCAAATGGCAAATGCCAATTTTTCCGACCAAATCAGTCCAGGGTTATTCGCTGCTTTTTATCTGCCTGTTTTATGCTGTTACTTAATGGCCGGTTTAGCGAACTATTTTTTTCATAAAAAATACAAACAAAACTATGCAGCTTCAGCTGTATATGCCTTAGGATCAAGTTATTCCAATACAATAATCGTAGGTTTACCCGTGCTTTTAGCTGCTATTGGTGAACAAGTGGTTGGCATAGTTTTCTTAATTGTTACTTTTCATAGCGCAATGTTATTTGCCCTAACCAGTGCAATTGCTTCAACTGTACCAAATTTAAACGGCAGCAGAATAACTAAGATGACTTTTCTTAAGCAGACATTTAATAATCCATTAATCATTAGTATATTATCCGGATTATTATTCAATATTGCTGCTATTGAAATTCCCATATTTTTGAGTGACAGCCTGATTTTAATTGGCAAACCTGCAATAACACTGGCGCTATTTATTTTAGGAGCTTCACTAGCCTTTTACCAAGTTCGCAGTGAGCTTAGTTTCATATTAATAGCCAGTTGTTTTAAACTAATAATATTGCCAGTGATGGTTTATTTCAGTGCTACACTCATTTTTGAATTAGAACCGATGATCACTACCGTTTTAGTTATTCTCAGTGCCTGCCCTACTGGCGTAAACGCTTATTTAATTGCTAAGGTTCAAGGACTGCATCAGGAAACGGTTGCCAGCTCAGTAGTCGTCAGCACCCTAGCTTCTGTGATCACCATTCCTTTATGGTTATGGTGGTTAAATATATCGTCTTGAATTGGGCGAAAAAAACAAGCAATAATAATCAACCACACGATTTGACAAGTAACTTATTACAACTAGTATTATACCCATTAGTCAGCACAGGCAAGTGTACTTTAATCACTACGGCATCCATAACACTATGAATACTTTCACCGTTATCAGCCCACTTGTTTTCGTTACTTTATTAGGTTTTATTTGCGCTAAAACACAATGGCTTAACAAAAGCCAAATTGATGCTATCAGTAAATTAACTTTTAATATCTGCATTCCTGCCTTTATCTTTAATAAAATGGCAAATGCCAATTTTGCAGACCAAGTCAGTCTAAAATTATTCGCGGCTTTTTATTTGCCCGTTTTATGCTGTTACGTATTGGCTGGATTAACTAATCATTTTTTTCATCATACATATCGAAAAAATAATGCTGCTTCTGCGGTATTTGCATTAGGATCAAGTTTTTCGAATATGATAATTGTTGGCTTACCCATTCTTTTAGTTGTATTCGGTGATGAAGTACTTAACATTGCTTTCCTTGTTATCACTTTTCATAGTGCAATGTTATTTACTTTAACCAATGTTATCGCTTCAACTGAGCCCAATATAAACAATAGCGGTAACAAAAATATTGCATTTCTAAAGCAAACACTGGCCAACCCATTAATCATAGGTATATTTGTGGGATTATTTTTAAATATTGCAGGCATTCAAATTCCAACATTTTTAAACGCTGGTCTGGTTTTAATTGGTAAGCCTGCAATCACACTGGCATTATTTGTTTTAGGATCTTCACTTTTCTTCTACAAAGTGCGTAGTGAACTCAATTTCATCTTAATCTCTACTTGTTTAAAATTGATGGTTTTACCGATCATGGTTTTCATTAGTGGTGCATTCATTTTTGGACTCGATCCTCTGGTCACTACCGTTTTAGTTACGCTCAGTGCCAGCCCTACAGCAGTAAATGCTTACTTAATTGCCAAAGTACAGGGAAAACATCAGGAAACGGTTGCAAGTACTGTCGTTATCAGCACCGTTGCCTCTGTGATTACTATCCCTTTTTGGTTATGGTGGTTAAATTTATCTTCCTAAATTAATGGCAATTCTGTTTAGAATCTTAATTCCTCGATTAAATTTAAACTCACTAAATTTAAGCTAACTACATTTATTTCAATATTATTCAAAACAACGTGAACCTTTTTCTACGCCCCATCGTTTGATAAGGTATAACCAAGCTAGCTGATAGTTAAAGTTAAATTAAACTTCTGGCTTGAATACCCTAAACGTCAATAAAAGGTATTACACCATATGGAACAGGCACAAATAGATCTTTGGGTATTAGAGGCAAAGCAAGGAGACAAAAACGCCTTCACACATCTATGCCGCCATTTTCATCCTAATTTATTACGGTTTTCTTATAAATTATCTACAAACGAACAACTTGCTCATGATGCGGTGCAAAACAGTTGGCTGAAAATCACCAAATCAATCACTCGTATTGAAGATCCCCGTGCATTCAGAAGTTGGATATACCGTAGTGTTCGTTGGGAAACCTATGACTTATTAAGAAAAAATAAACGTTTAGATGAAAAACAAATTGCTGATGATGTTGATAATTTTTGTGCTGTAGAACCAGAACAAAATAATACTTGGGAAACAGGTGATTTGCTTAACCATATTTCAACCCTACCTGATATTGATAAACAGAGTATTCATTTGTTTTACCTTGAACAAATGAGTTTACAAGAAATAAGTATTGTTTTAGACGTGCCGGTGGGAACAATTAAATCACGTCTTAACCGCGCAAGAAAAATGCTTAAACAAAGATTAACGTCGGGATCAGAGTCGTAACCGCATTCACAATTGTAAAAACATTCAGATTAACCAGGAGAAACACAATGAATATTGATGATAAAATTAAACAAGAACTAGAAAGTGAAGCTAAACAAATAGATCAAATATTGGTACATGATCCGGGGTTATTTAACATGTTAGCTAACGCTTATAAAGGCAAACTTGGCGGTTGGTTGATTCTCGTTGGCATTGTCACATTTTTTGTCAGCATTTTAATGTTTTGGTGCGGTTATGAATTCTTTTTTGTTGAAGGATCACTCGAACATAAATTACAGTGGGGCGTAGCTTTGCTGCTTAGTACAATGATACAAATTTCATTGAAAATGTGGACCTTTATGGAAATGAACCGACAATCTACCCTTCGGGAACTAAAACGGTTTGAACTTTCACTCAATAAATTAACAAATACAGTTAACAGAAGTTAAAAAGGTATTTAAAAAAGTAGTTAAAAAAGATAATTAGGCAATAAAATAATGGCTATGTACCATAATGCTGTTGTCCCCCATATGCAGCAGCCAATATTTGCTGCTTATCTAGCTTTGCGTTACTTTCTCTAAACCA
>JABSOJ010000234.1 GCA_013216005.1 Alteromonadaceae bacterium
GTTTCAGATTGGCGGAATAACTAACGAATATTTTCGTTAACTGCGTTTCCCTAACCATATTTATTCACTCTTCGTGGTTATTTAGTCGCTGCAGTTTAATTTGAATTTAAAATAAGAACAACGAGTATTTTTTATGCTAATTAGTTTTATTTCTTTTTATTACACCTAGGAAATCCCAATTATAGCCCTTTGTTTATCTACGATCCAAAATGTTGGTTGAAAAACAACCAGTGATTAAGTTATACTAAATTCAAAGGATTTATAGCTAAATTTAAGAAACAAAACAGGCTCATCATCAAAGGCGGGTCTGGTCGTTCTACTCGACCCAGACTCGATTAAGTGTCCTCAATGCAATGAAACTAAATTTGAATCTTTGAATAATCTTCAGGACGATGATCTTGTAAGATGAATTAAATATAATTGTTTTTTTAACGGGTTTAAGTATGCGGAGAAATTATGATGCCTGAAATGTGTCCTTCTTGCGGTGATATTAGAGCAATGAATAGCGCTAGTTCCACGAGAACTGTTATTAAATTAAATGGTGACATACTTAAAAAAGTAACGTTGTCATTTTCTTGTGTGAAGTGTAATCAATTTGTTCGTAGTGAAGAAAAAATTGTCAACGATAAATAAGTTATGGTGGTTTTTTTGAGTCCGGTTTACCCCTGCAACTTAAAAATATAAGTTAGAGGGTAACTTATATAAAATATAGTGGATTAAGGGGTTAGTTAATGTGTTTATAGTGAAAATTATGTACTTGTTCTACTCGATAAGGATACCTAAAGACTCACCTGTGCCATCAGGTGAGTCTACGGGCATGAATAAATAGCTGCCCAGAAAATGTAACGAAGGTGGTGCTGACACCGGGGCGCAAATCGTGAGAAGCGTTCTCTCCTGGAAGCCTTAATTCGGGTAAGTGCTAGATAGTTGATATGGTGAAATTAGCGAGATACCTAAGAAGAAAAATATAAAAATAATCCCCCAGAATATTATAAAATAGTTACCTTTGCTTATGCCACCAGTAAATTAGTTGTCACACCTGACGCATTGAACAATGCTAATAAGAAGTTTTATTCCATAAGGCTTAGCGTGTTAAACGGCTACTTCTCGGTATGTTTAACACTCATATATAAAACCCCAAAAATTTTTTGTGTAACAATGGCTCTAGCGTTAAACGATTATTTAAAAGATGAGGGGAATAAAGTTGACCTAACTGGCATTAATTTTAGGTTGGATTTTTAAGGTTGAAGGGCAATCACGGGTCTGGGGGTTCGCGCCCATTTCCTCGTTTTGTTCTAAACTAAAGACTACAATTCACCCGTGTGTAGTAAAAATATGGTAGTTGAATGCTATGCTAGTTTATTAAATTTGATGTTTTTTAGGATAACTGTATATACATGATGGAACAAGAAGATATTTTTTGTGAAGATTTTTACAATATGATTTTAGGCGGATTAATAGCACTTAGATCTGAACAAAAAGTCGGTTTACTCAGTTATTCTTCCAGCAGCGAAAGTTTATTTCTCGGTAAATGGTTAAAGTTAGGCAAAAAACAACGGCGATTTCCTAAAACAATAGCAACAGAAATTGATAGTTTGTTGCTCAGATATAGCAAGAATGGGAGAAGCGCAAATTTAGGTCATGTTTTTTCTGAAATATGGTCTGAATCTCAGATATGTAAAGTCAGGCTTCAGGTATTTGATCAGACTCCACAAAAACGATTCAATGAGGCAATGAAATCGCTTGCTGATAGCAATTGGTTAGTAAGCTTACCTGTTAAGCATGATTTTGAATCTTATGGAGCATATAAGCCTACGGGCCCTAAAGAATTATTCATTACAGAATGGGATTGGCTTGATATGTTTGATCCGGATGAAAATATTAAAAAGCCTGTTAGCTTATTTGTTGCTTCATGCCCACAACAAGTCATTGACTGTTTATATACCTACGGATTTATTTTGGTCACTATAGCTCAGGATAATGAAATACATCACCATTTCAAGTTATATCCCAACAATTGCTATAAAGGTAAAGTAGCAATTCCCAGTAAATTTATGGATTAGGGGTCTAAGGTGCAACGGAACAGAAAACCTAGTTAAGGATTTTAGCTTACCTTTTGCGTAGTATTCCCTTAGTCAAAGAGGTATCCCTGTAGCCAACTTAAATAGCCAAATAAAAGGAGGCCAATATGAACTGCCATTTATTTTTATTGGCCACCTTCGTATACTAGGCCAACTTACCTATACTTAATTTGGCTATCCAATCATTGATGTTTCAGAAGGGAAACTAAGACATTTACAGGGGTCTGTTAAGAACCCCAAAAGGTAACAAATCTTAATTCGTCAGCCTTATTACAATGGGGAATAACAAGGTTTAAAAAAGTATCAATAATCAATTGTCATTCGAACCTAGAAATGATGTTATTAGTTAACTGTTACAACTATATTTTTTATAGTTGTGTCAATGAGCTAAAAAAGATAACTATTATGAACTTACCCAATAATATTACTGTAGAAAGACGTGGAAAAACATATATCCTTCTTAAAAATAAGCAAGAAGAGATTGGCGGTGTTGTCGTAAGCGGCACCCCAACAGGTGATACTCAACTTGCTCCATATGTTTGCGAACCACAAAATAAAAACAAGAAAGTAGTGGCAATAGTTATGCAACAAATGACAGATGCGCTTCTCATGCACGAAGCAAAAAAGCCAGAACACTTGAGACGTGATGCGTTGCCGCCAGTTAATATCCCCGAAGGTACAGAAGTCTTCGAAACAAAGATTTTCCCGTGTTCCAAATGCAATAAAATTATTGCTGCGTTAGTTTTCGCCTGGGAATCAGCTTCGCCAGAAGAAATGGAAATCATAGCCACGAAATTTGAACTTGAAGCCTCTATAGCCAAGTACCCAATGTGGATACTTGGTGCTCCTAATTGCAATGATGATGAAATAGCCAAACATTTAACGTTACGAATATCGGGCAAGAAGGGGGAAGTGTATTGGGAACATCCAGACGATATGAATAAACGATTAGTTGAACTCGATGAGTGCCATTGCTAATTAACTCTTTATATAATCAAATAAAGTGAGCTAAAATCCTTAACTAGGTTTTCTGTTCCGTTGCACCTTAGGCCCCTAACAGAAGTACCGACAGATGTATTGAACTTAACGATGATGTGATTAAACGATCATATTATTCAACAGTTAAATAACGTTTATTATGAGTTGGAATGGGGCTAAATATCGGATCACATAATAGATATTTTTCTCCTTTATATTTTAGTTTATTATTCAACATTCACCTTAACTAAGGCTTTGCTTAGATGAATACTCAATTATTTGACTGTGCTATAAATTCAAATATCTCACAAATTTCCGTTGTAGCTTTATCTAAGGTTATTGAACAACACGCACCAGTCGAACTTGATGATTTGCTCAGCGAACTGATAGAACAAGAATACTTTGATGCCGCTTGTTGTACTGTGATCGCTGCTGATTTTATTGGAATTAAAACAGACGCACATTGGTTGACTATTTTGTTACCTATGGTAGAAGAAATTTCTGAATTGTTCTTATTACTCAAAGCTTGTCAAGGTAATAAAATTGATGTGCTGTTAACCGCTGTTGAGTCACAATCGCTCTCATATGAGAAGACTTCTTTGATTTTATTCTGGTTAGCTTATACTTGTCAGGAAAATCCTTGTGATCGTCTTTTAAGTGCCGTTCGAATTTTGGCGCGTGAATACCTTTCTCCTATAGAGTCTATAGCACTTGGACTGGCAGCTAAACTTCTTAATGATCCTGAGGTCGATAAAGTAGCTGCTCCATGTTTGGAAATGGCAGAGGTTATGGGAAAAGGATTATCTCATACTTGGTTACAGCATTTTGAACATCCTGAATTAAGTTTACTACCTGAACATCCTCAGCAGAAAAGATTCCAAGGTGGCACATTGATCCGTGAAGGAACTAAAGTGGGACGAAATGATCCCTGTCCTTGTGGGAGTGGGAAAAAATATAAAAAATGTTGTGCAAGTAAAAAGGCAGAAGATGCAATAAATCAGATACCAATAAATCGTATGGCTCAAAGCTCAGTTGAGAATGAGTTTACCCGCACGATGACTAATGAGCAATTCTCTTCTATGCGAATTCAGGAAATGTGTCGTCAGGATCTTGCTGCGCTTCCTACAAATTTATTGATCATAGCATTTAAACAATTTTACAGTTATCACCACTGGAATTATGCTAATAAAGCGCTAAATGAATTATCGGACCGTAGTGATTTACCTTTCAAGGAATGTGTTGACAACTATCGTTGTGATTTGATCCATGAGGCACTTGAAGCCAAAGAATTAGATTTTGTTCAACAACAGGTTGAATTGTTAGAAGATCCCAATTTATTACCCACTGAGATGAAATTGGAATTAGAACTCCATCAACCAAGTGCTGATATTTTGCTCCATTTGGAAACATTTGCCAAAGATGCTTTAAATAGCGAATATGAGTATGGTTGTGTTGATTTAGCTTATACCCTTTTGCATACATACCCTGCTTTAGGTTTATTACTCAGTCGTGCGGCATTATGTTGTCAACATGTGATATGTTCTGATCTATTATTGAAAGAGATAGAAAAAGCGAGAGATCGTTTACAATTACCTGCTGGTGATCCATCTCAGGATATATTTAATCCTTTGACATTCCCAAGTATTGATAATTATTTTCACCACCAAAAGGATGAAACAAGCAACACATCTATTGAGCAGGATGCCGCTCAAACCAAGCTTCTAAGAGATAAATATCAAGACTCCAGAAAACGTATTAGTTTATTGGAAGAGGATCTAGCAGAAAAAGAGCAACAGTTACGTCAGCAGTCAATTCAATCTGCACTTGAAATTAAAGAAACTGAAAATACTCAATCTGAAGATAAACAAACTAAGACCATAATTGCCGATAATGATAATTCTGCTCGACTAAAACAAAAGATCAACAATTTAAAATCACTGCTTAATGATAGTAATGCGCAACGACTTGAGTTACGTCAGCAACTTGCAACTACTTCTTCTAATAAAAAGCCAACCGAAACTTCATTTGATTTTGAACAGAATCGTGTCAAAAATGAAGTTAACACTTGTGACAATGAAGATTATGAAGACGAAAGCGGTTTATCAAAAAATGATTTTAAGGGTAAATATCTATTTCCACTATATTCTTCCGGAGTTCGTAAAAGCATAAGTAAACTTCCGGGCAAGATAGTAGATGCCGCCATGCTCGCAATTTCTAATTTAAGCTCTCATCAGTCTATTCTTTGGCAATCGGTTAAGCGTTTACGTCAAACAGCAACCGTTTACTCTCTGCGTGTAGGTATTCATTACCGACTTTTGTTTGAGATCGATAATGACCTTCAGCAATTGGAGATATTAGATTTGATCCACCGCTCTGAACTGGAATTAGCGATTAAACGGTTTAGCGACATTAAGTAGTTAAATGGTTTAGCGATAAAAAAATGGTAAAATTAGAAAAAAAAGTTATGTGCAGAGAGTGACCGAAAGTTGTTTTTTGCTGAATATGGCTCCATATTTCACATAGCAATGTGATTTTGGGTGTGATTTTTTTTAACAATTATAGAGGCTGTTTCTTATTCTCATTTAATGTGAGCCGAAAATTATGTTTGCAAGCCCATTATCATTTAATGTGAGTCCATTGACACTTATTGTGAGCCCATGGTTCGGCTTATTCTCACTTAATGTGAGCCGGAATATTTCGATGTAATCAAGCCCAAGGGATTATGTGTGCAAGCCGCTACAGTTATGCGTCAAATCTGGATGGGTTAGGGGACAGTAATCCGTTTTTAGAAGAAAAAAGCCTTAAAAATAAACATATAGGGGCCGTGTGGCGGAAGTGACAATTATGTAAGGTCTAAATTTAGACCGGATAATAGCACATCTTAAAAATACAGTTAAACTATTGATTTGATTCTTGTTTATATATTTTTTAGTGATAAATTGCTTTGCTAGGTTGTATAGAATTAGTAAATTAAAATTTGGTACAAATATTTAAGTTTAGGTCTCTTCGGGTAAACAGTATTTAGTATAAATTAATATAACAACTTGATTATATTTGAATTAATTACAAATGATAATAATGAACATATTTTAACCTTACATTTTTGGCACTTCCGCCACTCAACCCCAATACGACTTAAGAAAACGCTTAGCTAAATTTATGAAACTCAAAAGAGGTGATATGGCATTAAGAGCTTTTGCAAAAAGACATGGTCTATCATTTTCGAGTGTATCAAGAATTGAAAAGCTAGAGCAAAATGTAACGATTGATACGCTAGAATCCATGTGCAAGGCATTTCATTGTGATGTTGATGAGTTGTTCCCTAAATAGTTAAATTTCATATATACATCGAAAATAGCGTTATATGTAACGGCTAGTGTTGTTGCCGATGTAAACCTGCAGGTATTTGCCGCAGAATAAATTACCAAGAGAACAGCCTTAACCAGATTTTTATAAAACCTCTAAGTGTTCTTCATTTTATGGCTATGCTCGCGTCGGTTCTACAAAAGATTGGAGTGATGAATTGCAATGTCATCTAAGGCTCGCCATGGCAGAGCTCGCAACCAAAAGAGCAGTGA
>JABSOJ010000235.1 GCA_013216005.1 Alteromonadaceae bacterium
CAAAACAAGCTGCGGTATTGACGACTTTAGAGCAATGCTGATGTCGTGGTCTAAATTTACAAACTAGTGACTTTTTGTTTATGTGTTTGCTTTCACGACTGCAAATATTAAACAAGTAACACATAATGCGCAAATTCTGTGAGCATCTAAATTATGCGGGCAGGTTATTTGTTAGCATTTAGTTTTGCATTCAAAATTGACTGATTTAGCCAAAGTCACACTATTGATAAATGTTAAATGTTAAATGAAAAATAATAACTATTTTCTCCAAGACAGACTAATGGCATAATCCACATGTTTATCACTTTATTCCCCTCCTACTTTTTCACATTATTCAGCTTATTTTATGCGTAATTTCCATAAAAACAATCACTTTGATAGTAAACAACTATTACTGTATAAAGATAATAAATTAATACCAATAAGATCTTGGATTCAACTCTGAAGCACAATTATACCAATTATCATAAATAACTGTTCTGATTTCAATGAGGATAAATTTTCAGTAAGAAAGATATTTTATCGAAAGTCTGAGAAAACAACGTTGTTTCCGACCAGACTATTTTCTGTTTTACGATAGGCGCTTTCGCTTAACGTAAATTCACACTATAATTTTTGAGTTTAAAAGCTAAAATTGTATTAATCACCACAAAGTGAACTTTATCGGTATATATTGTGAAAATAGATCGAAACAAACTTAATACGTTATTACGTAGTGGTTTGAACCCTGAAATTACGACGCGTAAACACCTGGCAGCGCATTTGAGTTTAGATCCAACGACACTCACCCGATGGTTCTCAAGTCGAGATCGATTGGGTAATCCAAGATACCCGGTAGTACCTGATCGACATGTAACAAAAATTCTTCAGCTTTTTAAGTTAGAAGCTCATCGCTTGAACTTGAATGATGAAGAGTTTCGTCATTATTGTTTTGAAAACTCATTAATGCAGACCAATCATCAAAGTGATTTAGCGCACAAAAATAAATTAAGACTAGAATACGCGGCACAAAGAAAGTTAAGCATCGCGGACTATTCATCAAGCAGAAATAAACGGCCAATTTTAGTTGTTTTTACCGTAATAATATTATTCATCATGGGATGGTATTTTATCAACCTGTTTCAGTTTTATGATTTGAACTCTAACGCTACTGAAAATGACAAAACTCTAAATGACACAACTCTAAATGACAAAAATGTAAATGATGCAAAATGCTGGACCGGTTATTCTGTGTCACTAGGTGTTTTTGACGAAGAGGATAAGGCGGATCCCTGTCATTACAGAAAATTATTTCATAATGCTTTAATACAGTTAAAAGCTGAAAATAACCGCCTGAAATTATCAACGTCTCTGACCGAGCATTCTGCTACCCAAGATTATATCGCCTTTCTTTTTGAACAATTAGAGTATCGCAGAATTAGGGATAATATTACGCTTAATATTGAACTTGGTAAAAGTGAGCTGTACCGTTCAAACTATCAAGCAGCCCGATCATATTTTCGCAATGCGAGTGAAATGTTAACGTATTTACCTGAACCAAATCCCAAAATATTGACTGAAATATCGACTTATACTGCTAAAATTGCCAATGAATTGAATTAGCTTGTTAACCCAACACGCAAACCTATAAAACTCCTTTAATAACAACACTTCACTCACACTTTCGTGCCCTTTGACTTGGGCGTTTATTAGTCGAAATTGACACACAATTGGCCTTTATTATGCGAATTAAACCAATAATTGACACACATTGGGCCTTTGATGTTGAGCTGAACTTATATAATTTACTCATCAAGTTTATATACCCAAATAGTTTGGGTATATATTAACAAAATATAAATAACATGAATTTTAGTTGGGTGAACTTTTATGCATATACCAGAAAAAAACTCAAAACGACTTATCACTTTTAAGAAGACTTTTGCTGTTATAAGTGTTGTAACAATATTGGCTCTGGTATGGAGCCGTATACATGCGATGAGTAATAATACAGTGGTCTCACATGAGGACTTCATCATTGCTACTGTAGAATATGGTGATTTGGTTCGGGAAGTAAGGGCACCAGGCATTTTAGTGCCTATTGAGTTGAATTTTTTATCTGCTACTTCTAGTGGACGGGTCAAAAAAATATTACTTAAAGCTAGTGATGCCGTTGACATTGGCACTGTGGTCATGGTGCTTGATAATCCTGAGTTGAGTCAGGCAGTTGATGAAGCGAAATTTGAAGTTGAAGTTCTGCAAGCTGCATATCACTCACTTCAACAACGGTGGCAACAATCGATATTGAAACAACGTATCGTGGTGGCAGATTTTAGTGCTCGTTATGAAATGACCAAGTTAAGAAGAGAAGCGAATCAACGATTGTTAACAACGGGTGCGGTTTCAAATATTGATTATAACGAATCAATATTGTTAGAGCAGCAACTTAAGTTTCAGCATAAATTAGAAGTCGAATTATTAGAAATTCTCCCTGTTTTAAAACAAGCAGAATTATCGGCAGCTCAGGCACAAACTAATAAAGCAATGCGTCAGTTATCATTACAAGAGAAACTTGCGGATGATTTGGTTGTAAAAGCGTCGACTAAAGGGATCGTACAAGAGGTTACGTTACAAGTAGGTGAACCTTTCAAAGTTGGTACAGTGCTAGCGCGTATAGCTGAACAAGATAATTTAAAAGCAGAGTTAAGCGTACAAGAAAGCCAGGTTAAAGATGTTAAAAAAGGGCAGACCGTTATGTTATCTGTTGGCGGGCATATGAGCCAGGGCATCGTAAAACGTATTAACCCCTCTGTACAGCAGGGAGTGGTTAAGGTTGATGTGTTTTTTACAGACAACGTACTAAAAGGCGCTCGTCCGGATCTGCGCATAGAAGGAGTGATAAAATGAGAACATTTAAGAAATATCTTAACGTTAAAGCGACCGGTATTCACGCAAGAGTATTCCTCAAGTAGCCTTTTTGTACTTAACGAAACGCACACCAAGGCAGCACGGCAGCAGATTGAATTCGGCCGTAGCTCTGTTGACGATATTGAAGTGCTTTCCTCTCTTAAGGTAGGTGATCAAGTCATTGTCTCTTCGACCAATAAATATAATAAATTAACACAACTAAGTTTACGTTAACTGAAATTTAATAAAACAATCAATGTACTTTAAAGTTATAACAAATAAGGATAATTTTTCAATGCAAACACTATTGGAAGACATACAATTTGCTTTCCGGAGTTTTTCGAAAACACCGACAGTCTGTGCCCTCATTGTAGTTACTCTGGCACTGGGAATTGGCGTTAATGCAGCAATATTTAGCATGGTTTATAACGTACTAATGGCTCCTTTACCTTATAGCGACAGTGATCGGTTAATAAAGATAAATACCAACAAACCAAAAATCAACCGAAATGACGTTGAAGTTTCAGTTGCAACTATGTTCGACTACCGTGAGAAAAATGAACATTTATCTCACTTAGTTGAATATCATCAAATGAGTTTTCCCTTACTTGGTCATGGTGATCCCATAAGCTTGAAATCTGGCGTTATCAGCTGGGACTATTTCGAGATGCTAAAAGTTAAACCGATATTAGGCAGAACATTTTTACCTGGTGAAGATGAACCTGGCGCGAGACCGCTGATAGTGATGTCGCATCATTTTTGGCGTGAAATATTTGGTAGCGATCCTGATATTATTGGAATGAATTTACAGATGAACAATAAAGTTCACCAGGTTATTGGCGTCTTGCCGCCTATGGCGCCTTATCCTGTAAAAAATGATATTTGGGTAACGTCATCTTCTTGTCCTGTAAGAGGCAGTGATGGTGCAATTAACGATCGAAATCGTACGATGCTAACACTGTATGGAAAATTAAAAGCAAAGTCGAGTCTGGAAAATGCGAGTTTGGATATGAATAATATTTCTAAACACTTAATGACTGAATTTCCAGATAGTTATCCAAAAAATCAAGGGTTAAGTAATACCTTAATACCATTAAAAACTGAAATGGCAGGTGATTCAGGGCCTACTTTTTACTTGCTTATGGCGATTACTTTACTGGTGTTACTTATTGCTTGTGCCAATGTAGCTAATCTCAATTTAGCTCGCACTTCAAGTCGTAAACAAGAGTTCGCTATACGTGAGGCACTAGGGGCGGATCCCAGACGAATTGCGCGTCAAGTACTGACTGAGAGCATAATTTTATCACTAACTGGTGGGTTACTCGGACTAATAATTGCCATCTTCAGTATTGATTTATTGTCTAGCTTTGCGGCCCATTACACTTCGCTGGCCAGTGAAGTTAAAATTAATTGGGGTGTACTTGGTTTTTGCTTAGTCATATCAGTTTTAACCGGAATTATTAGCGGAGCAACCGCCGCCTTTCAAAAGCGTCGTATTAATGAAGCCTTAAAAGAAGGAAGCGGTAATATCACCGCGAGTACGGCAAGTAATCGACTTCGTCAGGCATTGCTTGTTATTCAATTTAGTTTAGCGTTTATCATTATCACAAGTGCAACACTCGTTAGCTTAAGTTTGTATCGCTTAAACAATCAAGATACGGGTCTTAAAAGTACCGACATAATCGCTATGCAAATGGCTCCAGGAGCTTCTGGCCGAACCGTGAAACAATGGCATTATTTTGCACGAGAAGCAGCCCATCGCCTGGAAAGTAAAAGTGAAATAGAGCGGGTTGCTTTTACAACGACTTTTCCAATAAGCGAAGGTCGCCGACAATTGAGCTTTTTTCAAATTGAAGGACGCCCTCCCGTGGACAGCTTTGAGCGGCCTGATGCGCTAAGAGCGGTAGTTTCGCCTAATTATCACCAAGTACTTGATATACCTTTACTGCAAGGACGATATCTGAAAGAAAGTGATGATGAAAATAACCCCGGTGCAATCTTAATTAATAAACGATTTGCAAACTTATTCTTCCCAAATGAAAACCCTATTGATAAACGAATTTCATTAGATAAAGGCAAGAGCTGGCTAAGTGTGCGCGGTGTCGTTGCAGATACAAGAGAAATGGGGGTTGATATAGCGCCAGTTCCAACATTTTACAGTACATTTATGGAGTATTCTCGATGGAGTTGGATAAAAATGCTTATCAGCAGTAACGTGCCGTTAAATGCTATTAAAGCGAGTGTGACAAATACGATACATGAAATTAACCCGAAGCAAGCCATAAGGAGCATATCGACACTCAGTATTCTCAAAGAATACTCATTGTCATCTGCTAACTTAATCGGTCGATTAGTTACACTATTTGCTTTGTTGGCTTTTGCCATCGCACTTAGTGGCGTTGTCGGGATTGTTGCTTATAACGTTAGCCAACGTAGAAAAGAAATTGGTATTCGAGTAGCGCTAGGTGCAAACCCCAGACGCATACGCATGCTTTTTGCCGTGCAAGGCTTGTCATTATGCGCAATGGGGATCGCCTTAGGTGCATTCATTATGGCGTTTATATCACCTCTATTAGGGTCGGTTCTCTTTGAAACAGAACCTCTTAATTTATCACTCTATTTGATAACCGGAATTGTCGTATCCATGTTCGCCGCAATCGCTATTTTATTACCCGTGAGGCAAGCAACGGCAATCCAACCAAATCAGGCTTTGAGAGAGCAATGAAAGGTAATAAAAGGCAACAAAAACGAGTATACCCAACTGCTTGGGTATAAAAGTAAACATAAGTAATCATAAATAAGCAATAAGCTTGAACTGATTGTTCACTCAATTAAATTGTTTGCTCAATTAAATTGTTTGCTCAATTAAATTGTTCGCTCAATAAAACATAAGGAAGTAAAAAATGAATAATGAACCTTTAATTCAATTATCCGAACTCACCAAAGACTTTATCATCGATGCGGGAGTAACCAGTGCAATAAAAGGCATTAATTTAACGATCAATGCTGGTGAATACCTGAGTATCGCTGGTCCTTCTGGTTGTGGTAAATCTACATTGTTGTCTATTTTGGGCTTGCTTGAAACGTCAACCAGTGGCCAGTATTTATTGAATGGCTACAAGGTACACGATTTAGATGTTTATCAACGCGCCGAAATTCGAAATAAAGAGATAGGCTTTATTTTTCAAGCATTTAATTTGATAGGTGATTTAACGGTATTAGAAAACGTTGCATTGCCTTTGTCTTATCGGAAAATGAAAAAAGCAGAGCGCAATGAAATTGCCATGAATTCACTGGAAAAAGTGAATATGACCGATCGTGCTAAATACTACCCTGCGCAGTTATCCGGAGGCCAACAACAACGTATTGCTGTCGCAAGAAGCTTAGTGGTTAATCCGTCTATTTTATTGGCCGATGAACCTACAGGCAATCTCGATACCGAAAATGGTAGTGCCATTATGGATTTATTTGATGAACTCCACGATGAAGGCCGAACTATCTGCATGGTAACCCATGATGCCAGATTTGCGCAGCGCAGCCAGCGGATAGTTCATTTAAAAGATGGTGTATTACGGGAAACACCTTAGTCGGGTCTATTATTTTACTAAAAATTTAATCATCGTTTGCTCAAACTAACTATTTAAACGCTGAATTTTAAACGCTAAATGTAGAGTAGGCCGCAGGCTTCGCATAGCTTATCCAACGGCCCCTCTTCGATTCCGTGCATGAGGTTTTCCCTCA
>JABSOJ010000236.1 GCA_013216005.1 Alteromonadaceae bacterium
TTGCTAATGAATTTTTATCAAAGGAACTGTTTTAGCAAATTAAATATTTATAAAGAAAATGGCTGGGGTAATAGGATTTGAACCTATGAATGACGGGATCAAAACCCGCTGCCTTACCGCTTGGCTATACCCCAGCAATGTATTACTTCACAACTTGACAAATAAAGTTGGATTGAAATGGTACGGGAAAAGAGACTTGAACTCTCACATCTTGCGATACTGGAACCTAAATCCAGCGCGTCTACCAATTCCGCCATTCCCGCGTTTCAATGGTGGCTACACCGGGATTTGAACCTGGGACCCCATCATTATGAGTGATGTGCTCTAACCAGCTGAGCTATGTAGCCTTTCCAACCTGCCTCTGTGCAAGTGGCGCGTATTATGCAAATCTCATCGTGTTACGTCAACCGTTTTTTTACAAAAAAGATGAGTTTTTTATTGTTTGGTCGTTCCGTGTGCGATTTGTTTGATAACTGTACTGAAGTGTGGGGGGATTAGTGCCAAAGACTAATAGGTATGAGTATATACCCAAACAATAAGGAATTTCAGTTTGGGTATAGGTGTGATGGGAAGGAATTATTCGATACGATCTTTAGCATCTTCCGCCAGATGAGCTGAGTATTTTACTATTTCCTTTAAATTTGAGGCGACCATTTTTTTGGTCAGTTTGCCAATAATGAACTCGCCAGTATCCAATGCTTTTGATTTTGCCGCAAAAATAAGAAGATTATCGTTGTTGCATTTTATTTCTTTATATATGTGACGAATTTTCAGTCTCTTTTGTTTGAGAAAGGATCGTAAACGGGTTTTATCATTTACAGATATGTATTCACAAATTCGTTTCTCGATAGGATCCCTAGCTTCTGCTGTCGGTACCAAAATAAATGAACTGGCAACTAAGCTCGCGATAGCTATCATTAATGTAGTTTTCATTGTTTAGCCCTTGCACTTTTGAATTAACATAAACATAAGTGTAGTTGCTTTGTCTGGTTTTGCTGGTTTATTACACGAATTTTGAGGGGAACTTACGAAAAGTAGAATTAACTTGTTAATTTCAACACAAAGATAAGCTAGAAGGGGATTAATTGCTCTGACCTTTAAGAGTACAGAGCAATAGTATTTTGGATGAAGGTTTATTTGTATTAAGGTTTATTTGTATTAAGATTTAATTGAAACTATCACTATGATGGTTTAAATAAGTATGCAGTAACAATTAAACATTAAAACGGAAATGGATAACATCACCATCTTTAACTGGATACTCTTTACCTTCCAGACGCCATTTTCCGGCTTCTTTAGCGCCAGACTCGCCATTAAATTCAATAAAATGATCAAAAGCAATAACTTCAGCTCTAATAAAACCTTTTTCGAAATCTGTATGAATTACACCAGCAGCTTGTGGTGCTGTAGCCTTTTGTTTGATTGTCCAGGCACGTACTTCTTTTACACCTGCGGTGAAGTAAGTTTGTAAATGAAGTAGTGAATATCCGGCATTGATCACACGATTTAAACCGGGTTCTTCTATGCCCATATCGGCCATAAATTCATCACGCTCATCATCATCGAGCTCTGCTATTTCACTTTCAATTTCGGCACAAACGGCAACAACAACAGAACCCTCTTGTTCCGCTATTTCACGAACCTGATCAAGGTATGGATTATTTTCAAAACCATCATCATTCACATTGGCAATGTACATGGTAGGTTTGATGGTTAAAAAGTTCAGGTATGCAACTGCCGCTTGTTCTTCTTTAGATAAGCCTAAAGAACGCACCATATTACCGTCTTCAACATGTTTTAATATTTTCTCAAGTACTGGCACTTCAAATTTAGCGTCTTTATCGCCACCTTTAGCTCGTTTAGCCTGGCGTTGGATAGCGCGTTCTGCAGTATCCATATCGGCTAAGGCCAGTTCAGTATTGATAACGTCAATATCATCAGCAGGATGAATTTTATTAGCGACATGGATAATATTATCATTGTCAAAACAACGTACAACATGGCCTATTGCGTCTGTTTCACGAATGTTAGCAAGAAATTTATTGCCTAAACCTTCACCTTTAGATGCACCAGCAACTAAACCAGCAATATCAACAAACTCCATGGTTGTTGCTAAAACACGTTCAGGATTTACAATTTTAGCCAATTGATCTAAACGGGGATCCGGTACGGGTACTACACCAGTATTTGGCTCAATTGTACAAAATGGAAAGTTTGCTGCTTCAATACCCGCTTTAGTTAATGCATTGAACAGTGTTGATTTACCTACGTTGGGTAAGCCAACGATGCCACATTTGAATCCCATAATGTATACCTTGTTTTATCTACTATTATTTAAGCCCTTATATTAAAAATTAGATTAATAATTTAATAAAATAGGGGGTTTTGAATTGGTTTAAATATTTTTTATTATTGTGCTTTAAATGAATGCAGGCGATTTTGTGCTTTTTTCAGCCCGTCTTTTTGCCAGATGTCTAAACATCGACTTGCTTCATCAATGACTTGTTCAATTAAAGCTTGTTCGTTTGCCGGTGCTTTACCAAGCACATGGCCCGTTACGCGATCTCTGTGGCCGGGATGACCAATGCCAATACGTAACCGATAAAAATCTTTATTGTTTGCCATACGGGAAATAATATCACGCAGACCATTGTGTCCGCCGTGACCGCCGCCTTTTTTTATTTTGCATGCACCAGGTTCCATATCCAGTTCGTCATGAGCAACTAAAATATTATCTACCGGAATACGGAAAAAATTAGCTAGGGGGGCAACTGCCTGACCGCTACGATTCATAAATGTTGTAGGAATAAGTAAATGAACCAGAGAGTTTCCTATTAGGCCTTTACCGTAAAGTCCGGAATATTTTTTGTCAGGTCTAAGAGATATGTTGTAGCGCTGTGCCAGTTCGTTGACGAACCATACACCTGCATTGTGACGGGTTTTCGTATATTCAGGGCCTGGATTACCCAGGCCCACAATTAATTCTACATTATCCGTTAAGGAAGCTGTCAAGGGAGAGTTCCTCAAGGAAAATACCTAATCAATTATTCTTCAGTTGCTGTTTCTTCTACAGCTGCGTCTTCGTCATCGCCTTTGACTTTAGGAGCATTTGCAGATACAACAGCTTGGTCATGGCTTTCACCTTTAGCTAATTCATCAGAAGTTACGCCTGCAGGTAATTTAATATCTGATATATGTATAGTTTGACCCATTTCCATATCAGCTAAGTCTACTTCAATAAACGCAGGTAAATATTTAGGTAAACAGCTAATTGCAATTTCAGTAAAGAGGTGTGCAATTGTAGCACCCAACTTAGTAACATTTTCTTCGTTAATGAAATGAAGAGGGATATTTGTGTGAACTGCATGTTTTGCATCAATACGTAAAAAGTCCAAGTGCATAACTACTTGTTTAAACGGATGACGTTGCATATCTTTTAAAAGACAGTCAACTGGCTTACCGTCAATGTTTAGCGTTAACACTTGTGAATAAAATGCTTCTTCTTGTTGTGCACGGAAAACATTTTTGTGCGCTAACGTTAAAGAAACAGGCTCTTTGCCTTCACCGTAAAGGATTGCTGGAACCTTGTCCGCGTGACGTAGGCGGCGGCTCGCACCTTTCCCTAAATCTGTACGTACTTCAGCTTCCAATGTAAATAAATTAGTCATTTTTTAATACTCTTTAAAAAGTTAAATTTTTATTGTCTTTTGCGACCAAAAACAATATCGAGCTTTTTTACCAAGGATAGTTAGTTAATTTAAAGATCGCTTAGATAAAAAAGGCGCGGAATAATAACACCTAGCTTAATTTAGATCTACCGATTAATTATAGTAGCTTAGATTTTACTAATAAGTAGACATCCGTTTTAGGGGACACTAACTGACTTCTTCTGCCTCTCGAATACGTTGTAAGCGTGCTTCTTCTTCTGCAAAAGCTGCTTTTATTTCTTCAAGTACGTTGTCTACATTTGCTGATTTAGTATTTTCTTTAAAGAGGCCTGTGAGTTGGGTTTCTGGTGTTAGTTCTGCATTTTCATACAATGCCCACATTTCTTGTGCATACCTGCTTTTCAATAATTCAGGGGCGTATTGACCATAATAAGTAGTCATATTATTTACATCGCGTGCTAACATTCGTTTGGCATTGTTGTTTGCAGCTGCATCTACTGCTTGTGGGAGATCGATAATAACAGGACCATATTCATCAACGAGTACGTTAAATTCGGATAAATCCCCATGTACTATGCCAGCGCAAAGCATTCGCATAATATAAATCATTACTATCTGATGATCTTCAATCGCTTGTTCGGCAGACATTGAAATATCATTCAACCTTGGGGCGACATCACCTTCATCATCGGTGATTAATTCCATTAATAATACGCCGTCAAAACATCCGTAAGGTTCGGGAACGCGAACTCCGGCAGCTGCTAAAGTATATAAAGCATCTACTTCTGCATTTTGCCAGGCTTGTTCTTGTTGGTTCCGACCATATTTAGAACCTTTTTCCATAGCGCGGGCACGTCGGCTATTGCGGCTTTTTCGCCCTTCCTGATACTGTGCAGCTTTTTTGAAGCTACGTTTGTTCGCTTCTTTATAAACTTTTGCACAACGAATAACATCGCCACAACGTACCATAAATACGGTGGCTTCTTTACCGCTCATTAGTTGGCTGATAACTTCATCTACTAGGCCATCTTCAACGAGTGGCTGTATGCGTTTGGGTATTTTCATCGGGCTTTTATACCCTACCTAGCGGTAATATGGAACACATTGTATTAACTTTTTATTTACTATAAGGTGTATTTTTGTCTAATATAAGTGATAAGTTTTAAGGTTGGTCATAGCTAACGTATTGCCAGCATTGTGTTTTTTCATGATGTTGTTTAACATTTAATTGCTAAAAAGATTTTATTAACTATGATTAAGGCAGGCTCGCTAATTTCTGTAAATGATAGCATTAAGGGGTTATCGTTAAAAAAAATGCGGTGGTTTAATTATAATTTTAAATTTATACTCGGGGTAAGTTGTTTTCGTGCCAGAAATGGCAATTGCTGTATATGATAGAAGTCATATTTTTTCACTTAATGAAACAACTGATTTTTAAAGGAATTATTCATGAATGGATAGAAAAATTGACTAAAACAATAGCAAAAGTGTTAGTTGTTAGTGGCGAATCAGGTAAGCATCAGGTTTATGAACGGATTTTATCGTCGTTGGATTTGGAAATTGTTAAGGCGATGTCTGGTCAAGAAGCAATGAATGTTGTGCAAGAACAGGATTTTTTTCTTATTTTGATGGATGTACAACTACCAGAAATGGATGGTTTTGAAACCGCCTCATTACTGTTAGACCATCCCAAAAATAATCATATTCCGATAGTTTTTATTACTTCATGTGTTGGAGACGACGTTTCTGAACTTAAAGCTTATGCATTTGGAGCGGTAGATTATTTAGAAGAACCTATTAATGATGAAATTGTAAAAGGAAAGGTTGGTGTTTTTCTTAAGTTATATCAACAAAAACTTACCCTTGTTCAATCTTATGAAACTGGAATAAATAGTGAAGAAGAATTACTTGCGCGAAAAGAACAGTTAGAAAATATTATTGAAAAACAAGAAGTCGAATTACAATCGTCAATTGATAATTTTACCACAGCAGAAACTAATTTAGTTGAGTCCGATAAAATGGCTTCACTTGGTCGTTTAGTTGCGGGTGTTTCCCATGATCTCAATACTTCTGTTGGAATATGTGTTACAGGTGCTTCCTATATGCAAGAAATAATGTCTGAGCTTATTTTTTGTTATAAAAACGGAAAATTACGAAAACAGGATCTAGATAAATTTATTCATACTGCCCCCCAGTCAACAGAGATAGTGTTGACAAATTTAGAACGGGCTTCAGATCTTATCAGTAGCTTCAAGTTAGTCGCTGTTGATGTTGCTTGCGATATGAATCGTGAATTTAATCTTTATGAATATATAGTTAACGTAATGCAAAGTTTACATTCTGAAACTAAACGTGGAAGTCATGAAGTATTTGTTGAAGGTGATACTTTAATAAATATCGATAATAATCCTGGTGCTATTTCTCAGATCATTACCAATTTGGTGCTGAATTCTGTGATACATGCTTTTACAGAAAATGAAAGTGGGCGTATTATTATTACGGTTACTAAAGAAAAGGATTGTATCAGGATGTTGTATACCGATGATGGAAAAGGGATGGATGAAGAGCAATTGAAAAGGGTCTTTGAACCTTTTTATACAACACGTCGGGGTTCTGGGGGGAGTGGTCTGGGAATGTATATGGTTTATAATTTGGTCACTAATAAACTCAAGGGGGAAGTTAAATGTTCAAGTGAAATTGGGAAAGGTATTAAGGTAGATATTTGTTTCCCCGTATAACTAATAGATAACCGATAAATAATCAATATATAACCAATAAATGAATCAATATATAACCAATAAATGAATCAAGAGTAAATAATCCTTTCTTATAATAAATACTTTTAATAATTTCTGTTTTTGTTTTTGGGCACTGACCATATAGGCTAAATTAGGGTTACAGTTCAACAATGTTTTCTGTTAATTTACATGAGTTCAAAC
>JABSOJ010000237.1 GCA_013216005.1 Alteromonadaceae bacterium
GGATTGTCTTCCCCTTAGTCAGGGTGACTCCACTTTCTTTCAAGTGGACGGGTTTGCCAGCTTCGCTGGGCAAACGCCAAAAAAAAAAGGTGTCTATAAGACACCTTTTTAGTTAAAACAAATTAGCACTACTCGCCAGTATCTAAAGCATCAAAACTTTTCACCAAGTCATCTACCGCTTTCATTTGAGCTAAATAAGGCTCAAGTTTATCTAATGGCAATGCGCAAGGGCCATCACACTTAGCTAATAATGGGTCAGGATGCGCTTCAATGAATAATCCTGCAATACCTAACGCCATGCCACTACGGGCTAACTGAGCCGCTTGTGCGCGCCTACCGTCCGCAGAATCTGAACGGCCGCCAGGTTTTTGCAATGCATGGGTCGCATCAAAAATTACAGGGGCATAATTTTTCATTTCTTCCATGGCTAACATATCAACTATCAGGTTGTTATAGCCGTAACAACTACCCCGTTCGCATAAAATAATATTTTCATTACCAGCTTCAGAAAATTTATTAATAATATGCTTCATTTCATGAGCAGCTAAAAATTGTGGCTTTTTAACATTAATAATCGAACCCGTTTTAGCCATTGCAACCACTAAATCAGTTTGACGTGCTAAAAAAGCCGGCAGTTGAATAATGTCGACAACTTCTGCTGTAGGCTGTGCCTGATAAGATTCATGCACGTCTGTAATAACAGGTACATTAAACGTTGATTTGATTTCTTCAAAAATCTTAAGCCCTTCGTCTAAACCTGGACCACGATAAGACGAAACTGAAGAACGGTTTGCTTTGTCAAATGAAGCTTTAAATACGTATGGAATACCTAACTTCTCAGTAACTTGAACATAATGTTCAGCAATTTTCATTGCCAAATCACGTGACTCAAGCACATTCATGCCTCCAAATAAAACAAATGGTTTATCATTGGCAATTTCAAAGTTTGCTAGCAAAATAGACTGTAAGCCCATAAAAATCCCTCAGTAGTTAATCAGAAGTTAAGTTTTTAAAATCGAGAACCGTTTCGTAGAATGGGTTAGCCGAAGGTGTAACCCAACAAACTGCTTACTTTGATAAATAAACAATTAGTTATTCCATTAAATGATGGGTTACGCTAGTGGCTAACCCATCCTACAATATACCTAAAATATACCTACAACATACCTACAACTAAACAGCATCATAAACTGCGATGTAGGCTATATTGCTTGTAAAATTTGTCCGCATAACCACGCCATGTACGTACCAACCGTATAACCAAGTACGGCAAGCAATACACCAACAGGCGCAAGTGATGGGTGAAAGGCTGAAGCAACAATTGGCGCAGAAGCCGCACCACCGACATTCGCCTGACTACCAACTGCCATGTAAAATAATGGCGCTTTTATCGCTTTAGCAACAATAAGCATTAATAATGCGTGAATGATCATCCATATAACACCGATTATAAAATATATAGGCGCTTCCATGATCATAGTTACGTCCATACGCATACCAATTGAAGCGATCAAAATATATAAGAAAGCTGATCCCACTTTTGAGGCGCCTACTCCTTCCAACTCACGCGCTCTGGTAAATGAAAGTATTATTCCAACGGTAGTTGCAAAGACGATCATCCAGAAGAATTTACTGTGAAAACTAAAACGCGCTAAATCGGGATGATTTGCAACAAAATACGGAGTAATAGTATCCGCAAATAAATGAGCGAAACCGGTAACACCTAAACCAATCGCCAAAATAACCATCAAATCAGCCAAGGTTGGGATGCGTGAATGCTTAGCGTGAAAGTTTTCAACTTGTTCTTTTAACGCTGTAATAGCAGAAGTATCGGCTCCTGTTTTCGCATCAATTGATTTGGCATTTGCTGCCATAATTAAGAGCACAGCCATCCATAAATTAGCAACAATTACATCAACGGTAACCATAGCTGAAAATATTTGATCGCCCACGCCATAAATTTCTTTCATTGCCGCTTGGTTAGCGCCACCACCAATCCAGCTGCCTGCAACCGTTGTCATTCCACGCCAAACAGCTTCAGGACCTTCGACCCCTAACATTTCCGGTGCAAAAGTAGAAACAGCAAGTAAAGCGATAGGTCCGCCAATGACAATACCAAAAGTACCGGTAAAAAATAAAATAACCGCCTTACTGCCTAATTGTGAGATAGCTTTTAAATCAACACTTAAAGTAAGTAAAACAAGACAAGCAGGTAATAAAAACCGAGAAGAAACATAATATAATTGTGACTCTTCACCATCAATCACACCAAAAGTATTTAATAAAGAAGGTAAAAAATAACAAAGCAATACCGCAGGCACATATCGATAAAATTTCTGCCAGCGCACGTTCTTACTAGTAGACGTATAAAACACTAAACCGAGCAAAATAGCGACAAAACCCAGCACGGTTGCATCATTAGTTATTAATGGCCCGTGGTTCGCCACTTGTTCTAAAACTTGTTCTTTCGACATATTTACTCTCTTTTATTATTATAATTTTTTGGCTCTGTTCCATAATACTGTTGTCCCTCGATGAATCCCCTATTTTTAAAGGGTTAGGCGATAAATTGGTTTTTTAACGAGAATTAGTCACAGAGTCCTAGATATAAGGGTTGAGTTTAATTCCATTTGAAGGGACAACAATTATCTACAACAGAGCCAATTTTTTATTTTCTATCGGTTCAACACGTTAGCTTTAACATACCAGATTAATCGCACTCGCTTTAACATATTAATGTAAAATAGCTTCGTTAAATGATATTAAATCTAATTGCATTTTCAGTAACTGTGCAGCCGGATCTTTAGGACACTGCTGAACAAAGTATCTATAATCATCGTAAGCAACTTTAAAACAATCAAGCTGATGAAGCAAAAATCCTCGATCACGACGTTCAAATGGATCATTTGGTCGTAATGAGAGCAAAATATCAACACACTTTAACGCTTTATCAAAAACTTTTTCGTTAATTAATGCTCCCTTAAGAGAGGTTAGATAAGTAAAAAGGATATCTTTATCATCGATTATAATTAAATCCTGCTGACTTGGATCACCCTCTTGTTCATCTAAACGAAGGTCCAGTTCTTTCCAATTTAACGATTCACCCGTAACAGGATCAAATATAATGGCATACAGATCATCACATACAATTCTAATCATTGCTTTTTCAGGGACAAATACAATATCAGTATCAAAACCACATTGCTCAATTATGTGTCGAATCAAAACAGATTTCAGCACTGGTGATATTTCCCGATAATCCAACGCACTTTTTATTTGATAAGCCAATATTGGCCAGGAATCACGTGGATTATCCAGCAATAATTGGCCAATAAATAATTCATTGATCATTTGTTCCGCTTTTAATAACGGATCTTCAATATTGTCTATCACGTTTAAGCACTGAGCAATTACATCATCAATAGATAAACGCCAACTTCCATCGACAACTAATGTCGAAGAAAAAATAAACTCTTCAATTAATATGATTTTTTGTAAAATACTCTTTTCATCAGATTCGAGTTCCGATAGTAACAACTCATTCATTATTTAACTTCTACTACTTTTACAACAAATAAATATTTAATTTATTAAGATACAACAATACGTCGCCCTTGTTTCTCATGGTTAGCCACTGAAAAATTACGACCAAAAACAACGCAGGACAATTTATTATTCAAATATTAGGTTTAGAAAAATATATTTTCTTTAGTCATTGCCAAGCGAATAACTAACATTACCCAGCCCATAGCCCCAAGGTAGCCAATAACTTGCATGATTCTATTTCTAGTCAGTTTCAAGGTGTAATATCCAGTAAAAAGATAAGCAACTACTGCTAACAACTTTTCAGCCAACCACAATTGTTCAACGGGATTAATAGCCAATTTAACCGCCATCGCCACACCTAAAGCAAGTAACAGTGTATCAACGATATGAGGGGCAATTTTAACCCACTTACGTGTTAAGTTTTTAGACTCCATGAGCGTCCAAACAAAACGTAAAGTAAATAAAGCAACACTGATCACAGCTAATGTCATGTGTAAATGTTTAAACATTGGTAGTACCCTTTTTTATTATTAGTTTAACGGTTAATTATATTAATATCTTTGACCATGTTAAACACTCAAACAGTGTCTGCATTGCCAACCTACTTTTTATCTCAATTTTTATGTATCACCGTAGAATGGGTAAGCCGAAGGCGTAATCCATCAATTAATTCAGCCCATAAACAAATTATCAATAATTTAAGATATGACCAAACAATTTGATGGGTTACGCCTCTGGCTAACCATCCTACAACAGTTCACTCTGATGTTTAACGATTTTTTAACAAATAACGCGCCTTGGTGATCCTGTCATTACCTGATAAATCTTTTACTGTCTTTATCTCGCTATAACCCAATTCAGACAATATTTTTTGTACCTGAGCACTTTGTTCATAACCGTGTTCAAGTAACAAAAACCCCTGCTCCGCAAAATATTTTCTCGCTTCAGTGGCAATATGAATAATATCAGCCAACCCCTGTTGCTCAGCAACCAAGGCACTTTTAGGTTCAAAACGTACGTCACCCTGAGATAAATGTTCATCAATATTATCAATATAAGGGGGGTTACTCACAATAACGTCAAATGTTTTTTCTAGGAGTATTTGCCTGAACCAATCACTTTGGTAAATATTTACCTGTGTTAAGTTATTATTTTCAGCATTTTTCTGAGCTAAAAGTACAGCATCCGCATTAAAATCTACCGCATCAATTTGCCAATTTGGCATTTCCGACGCTAAAGCTAAGGCAATCGCTCCTGTACCTGTGCCTAAATCTAAGCAAGACAAGTGGCTTTCACAATGATCAGATAATATTTGTTCAACTAAAGTTTCAGTATCAGGTCTTGGGATCAATGTCGCAGATGAAACGAATAAGGATAAAGACCAAAACTCCTTTGTCCCAGTGATATAAGCAATGGGCTCTCCCTGTACTCTACGTTCAAGTAAGTTTAAAAAGTTTTGATATTGTGCTTCATTAATCTTTTTATCAGGCCAGGTCAGCAGATAACTGCTCGCTTTATTCAGCACGAAACAAAGTAAAATCTGAGCATCAAGCTTGGCACTATCAGTATCTGACAATGTACTTAAACGATGACGCCCATATTCAACTAAATTAGCAAGTGATTTATCAGGCACTAATTATTTCACAACTTATTCAAAATGACAGGAAATCCGATTAATTTTGCTCTGCTAAAGCTGCTAATAAATCAGCCTGATTTTCAAGCATAATTGGTTCCATTATGAGCTGCAAATTGCCTTCCATAATTTCACCTAAGCGATACAAGGTTAAATTTATTCGATGATCACTCATACGACCCTGAGGATAATTATAAGTACGAATACGCTCAGAACGATCACCACTGGCAACCAAACTACGCCGTGAAGATTCTTCTTCCGAACGACGTTTTTCATCTTCAGCTGCTTGCAAACGCGCTTGCAACACCGACATCGCCTGCGCTCTGTTCTTATGTTGTGAACGCTGATCTTGACATTCAACCACAACACCCGTTGGAATATGAGTAATACGAATAGCCGAGTCTGTTTTGTTAACGTGCTGACCACCCGCACCGGATGCACGGAAAGTATCAACTTTTAAATCAGCTTTATTTATTTCTATCGCTTCTGACTCAGGTATTTCAGGCATAACAACTACAGTGCAAGCCGAAGTATGTACCCGACCCTGAGATTCAGTTTCCGGTACACGTTGCACACGATGCCCGCCTGATTCAAACTTCATGAAACCGTAAACACCAACGCCAATAACTTTCATGATGACTTCTTTAAAACCACCCTGTTCGCTTTCATTGGTATTCATTATTTCAATTTTCCAGCCTTGTTTTTCAATATAACGGCTGTACATTCTGAATAAATCACCAGCAAAAATAGCAGCTTCATCACCACCTGCGCCAGCACGAATTTCCATGAAACAATTACGATCATCATTTGGATCTTTAGGCAGTAACAAAACTTGCAGTTCATCTGCTAATTTTTCAACGGCTTTTTTAGCATCCTTAAATTCTTCTTGCGCCATATCACGCATCTCAGGATCATCATCTTTCAGCATTTCTTCAGCAGTGGAAAAATCATCTTCCGCACTTTTATAAGCATTGAAAACAGAAGTAACTTCTTCTAATTGCTTAAACTCTTGAGATAATGTTCGGAATTTATCTTGATTCGAAATAGTTTCAGGATCTGATAATAGCGCTTGTACTTCTTCAAAGCGTTCAACTATAATTTCAAGTTTCTGATAGACGGATTTGTTCATTAATAGATTCTTATTTTCAATTTTTTATTAATCAATATTTTCCTGAACAGTACTGTTCAGATCACACCCAATTTTTTCAAAATGAATTGTCCAGAATTAGGTTTACAATTTACATTATCAATGTTTTCGATGCAGTAATATACATGGATGTGTGCAATAAAGCACGGAGTTGGTAACAATCAATGATTTTTATTCTAAGCAAAACTATGGCTATGTTCCATAATGCTGTTGTCCCCCATATGCAGCAGCCAATATTTGCTGCTTATCTAGCTTTGCGTTACTTT
>JABSOJ010000022.1 GCA_013216005.1 Alteromonadaceae bacterium
TTATAAGGTACTTAACAGTAAGGTAGCCACAAAATGTGATGGGTTACGCCGTTGGCTAACCCATCCTACGCGGTAGACTTTAAAAAGTTGATGTTACTTGTTTTTGTCAGCTATGAAGTACAATGAAACAGCTTGTTATTTAGTAATTGTTATTCAGAATGGTTTCGATCAGTAACGTAGTGAATTAAGTCATCCATCAGTTTTTTCTTAATTTCTAATTGTTGCTCTGGTTGAAGTTGATATTTTTCTGCTAATAACTGGTAATCATCAGGAGCAAGGCTCACGGTTAAGCGTGGTCGCTTAGGGCGTTTGTTGATAGGTAAGCCTAAAATATTCCTAATTTGTTCTGAGGGGCTTAAACCCGCATCGAGAGCATCTTTCCTGATGGTCAATTGAATCTTTTCATCCATGTCAAATGCAACTTGCACCGCTTTGACTGCTTTTACCGATGATTGCCATTTTTCAGGTACTTTACGACTCATAATTTAACTTCCGGGGAACATGTCTACAATGTCGGTTAATGGACGATATAGGGTTAAAAACACATCAGTATCGCCATCTTGCCATACTTCAACGTCTATACCACGAGACTGGCTTTGATCATGTAAAACGTATAATTCCAGTTGTTCACCAGAATATTTACCTTCGTAGGCTGAAAGATTTTCGCTACGATGATCTTTTCGATGAAAATAAGCAACTTTAGCATAAGTATCTTGTTGATATTGTTCGCTGCTCCAGCCCTGGGTAATTTCAGAATCGTTTTTACGTTCTAAAAATGCTTCTCCCGGTTCGTCAAATATAGAAGCGAAGTCATCTAAATCAAATAGGGTTTCAATATCTTCATGAAGAATTTTCAGAGCGAATTTAAGTTCTGTTTTATCATCTACGTCTAACGATAAATACAGTTCCATGTTGTTGTTACCTGTGAGTATCCATTCGGTTTTTGTTTTAAATTCAAACTCATAACTGTTGATTGCAGACACTTGGAATTCTTGACTGCGCAATGCTTCAGGTAAAGCGAAGCTGTCAGTTAATACAATAATATCGTTAACCTTTAAATCTTTGGCTGAGTTTAATTTTCGTTGAACTACAGGTTTTTTAAAGATATTTTTAAAAAAACTCATGATAACTATCTCTTTGCAATGGGTATGATTGGGCTTGAGTATTATAATAAACAGCGATGCAGCAAGCATCTAAGTACTTGCTGCATTATTTTAGGTTAATAGCTTTAATCTGTTCACTTTAGCGTACGCTAAAGTGCAACCTGAAATGCTATTTTTGTTTAGCTTTAAGACGTTCTAATACCGAATTAGCACTGGCATCGGTTGCGCCTATGCCTGCTTCTTTTAATTGTGCTGCTAAAGAATTGTCTGAATTTTCAGATTCAAGTACTTCGGCTGCCTTCATGCGATCATCAAATTTTTGCTGTTTTGCTTTGATTCTTTCTAAGGAGTCTTTGGCATTTAACAGTTTAGAATTGCTTGATGAAAAATTATCGGTAATGGCGGAAGTCGCTTTTTGTACGCTTTCTGTAGTTTTTACCATAGATAACTGACGTTTAAATTCATTGACCTGACGTTCACTTTTCTTAACCAATTCTTTTAAACGAGTTGCACTCCCTGAAAAACTATCCAGAGCTTGTTGTTGACTTGTTAATTCACTTTCTAAGTTAGCTATTTTTTCTGCAACAGCTAACGCCAGAGTTTCATCACCTTTATCTAAAGCCTGTACCGCATATCCTTCATGTTCAACGATATCACGTTTTATACGGTCAACGTCTCTACTTGCTGACATTTGCTCTGCCATAACGCCGGTAAGATCGCGTTTAGCTTTAGTTAGATGATTTTCAGCATCACGAATTTCTTGTTCAAAAATACGAGTAGCGTTTGAGTCAACAATTGCTTCACCAACTTCTGTTGCGCCACCACGGATTGCGGTCATGATTTTTTTAAAGATACTCATAGTTATTACTCCTGCTTTACGAAAGGTAAAGGATCACTTAAATTGTTTATTAAGTTTTTGTTAAATTAAAAATTCACTCATATCATCGATTACTTCGATGGCATTATTACTTAATACGGCTAGTTCATGTTCAATATCACTGAAGGTAGAACTTACTGATAAAGCACCAAATGTTACGTATTTATCGTCTATTTTTGAAAACGAAGATAACGGCATTGGAATATTCATTTCTAACATGCTTTCATGCATGGTATTAATGCATTCAGGTTTAACTTCGTCTGTCCCCCACAGGTAAGTAATACAAATAATTTGATCGTCGGTTACTGAAACAAAAATAGGTAATTCTTCACGACCAATAACGGTAATCTGCAATACATCTACTTCACCAGATATTGGTTGGCAGTCAAAATTCATCCCTGTTTCTGAATCATCAGCCAAAGTATTTAAATGGTCGGCTATTTTATGAATGTTCATATCGTTCCTCTTTTTTATAGACATATTATGTCACTTAGATAGAATTTAGCACCTCGACATAATATGTCAAGGTTAAATAACTAATTAATTACATTTATTTCGTGACTACGGCTTTTAACCCTAAATTATTATGAAAACTATGTTGGTAAATAGTGTCGGTAAATAGTATTGGTAGATAATGCCTGTAAATTTTAATTTAAGTTTTCACTTAAACCTTGTTGATCACGCCAAGCGTTTTGGTGTAATTGATAAATAGTATGGCTGCCCAGAGTGTTTATGCCGATATTTTTTTCATCTTTATAAAAGTTTTTAGGAAATTCGAAAGAATTTTTAAGCATGCCCATTGTCAGCCAATTATGTTGGACGGGTAGTTCAGGTAATGAGTTTAACCGGCTTCTAGGACTAGCGCCCATTTTAGAAGCGATGGTCCAGCCCCATTCGCCAAAGGTCGGCACATTATCATGGTATTGCTCGACAGCGTTGAAACCTGCCGCTTTTACTGTTTTACCAATAGAAATAAATGAATCCTTAGCGTGGTAGGGACTGGTCGATTGAATTGCGATTAATCCGTCACCCGCTAACAGCTGTTTTAATCGGGCATAGAAATTTACCGAATATAATTTATTAAGATCAGGATGACTTGGATCTGGTAAATCGATGATGATGGCATCAAATATTTGTCTGCTGGCTAATAAATTGTCAATGGCAATAAAAGCATCGGCGCGTTTAATATTAACCCGTGGGTCTTGTAAACTCAGCTGGTTAAGGTCTTTAATTTGTTTTGCGAGAGGAGCGGGTAAATGTAGTGTCGGGCTCTTGAAAATATCAATAAGTTCGCTATCTAAATCAATTAAAGTAACTTGTTTGGGAGACCAGCGAAGTACATCTCTAAGTGCTAAACCGTCACCACCACCAATGATTAAAATATTGTCTTGTCGGGCCGAGCCTGCTAATACCGGATAAACCAGGTAGCTGTGATAAATAATTTCATCAGCTGAGGAAAATTGTAATCTCCCGTTCAGGTAAAAGTTAATAATGTTTTTTTGTCCAAGGCCCATATGTCGCTGAGTGAAAGTAAGTTGTTGATAGCGGGTTTTTTGATTATGAACGACTTTATCAAGGTAAAGTAAGCTGTTCATTTGATTAAGCCACTGATTGCCATAATTGTAAATAACCACAATTAACAAACCTAAAGCGATGTGTAAACTCACTAAGGTTTTACGCCAGGTGAGTTGTTGCCAATATCTCATAATAAAGGCACTGCCTGCTAAAAGGTTCAAAGCGGCGGTTAGGGCTCCAGCTTGGCTGATATCAATTGATAACAAAAAGAACACCCAAATAGCGGCACCAATGCCCGCACCCACATAATCAGCACCATAAATGGTGCCCAAATTATGTTCTAAATGTTTTTGATGAATTTGTTCCCGAATACGGGCTATTAACGGGATTTCCATCCCAATAAAGAATCCTAATATTAAGCCAAAGAAGTAGGGACTCTTAAATGCTAAATAACTGAGTTGCTGGAATAGACCTCCTTTTGGTAACGCGTCTGGTGGCAAGGAAAACATGTCAGATATAATATGGGGTAGTAATTGCGTGATAGCAATCAGACCGCCGATAAGTAAAATTGCAATACTGCCAACTAAGGCAATAATTAGTTCAAGCCATACAAATCCTTGAAATGCACAACGTATTTTACGTGCTGCAAACGCGCCTAATCCCATTGATACGATCATTAAACCTATCATCGTATAAATGGTGCTTTCCATTACACCTAAAACTCTACCGGCGTAATGAGATAATAAGTATTCGTAAATAAGACCACAGCCAGCTAAAACAGCCATGGTCAAAATGAGTAATGCATCATCCAGGAAATAATTTTTATTCTTTTTGAGGGGATTCACAGCTGGGTTGATTCTCGTTTTTTGTGTTGTAGTAGTTGAAATTTAGGGTGATAAAGTTATTGATGGGTTACGTTTTTGGCTAACCCATCCTACAAGACTATCTAAAATTATAAAAAACTAGGCCATTAATGCAGTTAGTATCAAGGCAATTGAAATGCTGATAGCCATTTCTACACTGGCAACACCGATATTATGCTGTTGATCTACTTCTTCAACTAAATTAATTCCCCATAAAATAATACGTTTGGCAAGATAAGTTAGTATTGAAACTAAAATTGTCATAATAATACCAAACACTAACCAGCCTATTAAATTCCCTACCAATGTTTCCGGGCTATAAGTCAGGAAATGACTAGCTGCCGTAACGGCTAACGCGGTACTTATTGTCTGGCCCACATAGCGAATCGCGAGCGCTATTTGTCCTTTTGCAAAAGCCTCTTGCAGGCAATCATCTTGATTGTTTTTGGCGTAATTACGTTCTTTCAAACGGGTGATAAATACCAACATAGCTTGTGAAACAACAAAGCCGCTGATAATAGCGATAAATGTATTGATGTCTAAACCGTCAACCCAAAGCAATACTGCGCGAATAATGATTGCAGTTGCAATGGCACCAGCGGCATCGACTATGCCAACCGTTATATTACGGTTTTTTATCAGCTTGTTTTTATCTAATTTATTCAATGCTAAACGATCATGAATAACACGACCCACTTTGATTAATATCAGTCCTAAAGTGCCATAAAAAAACATGCCGATGGCTTCCATTAGAAAGCTGTCAGCCGTTTCGCCACTAATTGCACCAGTTAACACTATGCCTAAAGCGGCGATACTACCAGCGACACTAATACCAAAAGCAAAATTATCTTCTTTGGCAAGTTCATCAGTAGCGTTTACTTTAGCGGATAGGCCAGATAAAAATTTCATTGCACCAAGTAATATAATGGCGATAGTTACATCTATGGCTAAAAAGATAATAAGTTCTTGGTTTATTGCTGTTACTTCAACTATTGTATTCATATATTAATCCTGTATGTCTAGCTGCGTGCGATTATTATTGCTATTCAAATCGTTATTTAAGTCACTATTTAAGCCTAGGCGGGGCTGCTATTTACCGCGTCTAAATCCACGGGATGTTGTTGTTCGACTATTTCGGAAACTCGCATTTTTAGTACTTTTAGACTTTCTGGCGTAAGCGCTTTTTTTGTTGCTGTTCGAACGAAATCGATTAGCACTACTTTGAGCTGTTTTACTCTGGCTGGATAAGCTGGAAGCGCCGGAACGATTTTTACTATAAGCACTGGTATATTTTTGACCGCGCCTTTGAAAAGATTTTTTGGTACGGGTATCTAACTGATTTTGCGATTTCAGTTGTCGGGGGGAACTATACCGGGTTCTGCCATAATCATTGTAATAGCTATAATTACGACTGCGGCCCCAATCATTATAAGAGGTACGTCTAGAGCCAAAAACATCGCCTATCATTGAATACATGCCATACCATGCCCAAAAAGACATACCGTTGCTGCCGGTATTCCAATGGCCATAACTTGGGTTACCGATAAGTTGTTCACCTGTGCCAAAATCCTGTGCGTTATTAATTTTCTGGCTTTGAGATTTTGATAAAGAATTTATTCTTGGTAATAACCCGTCAGACAAGTCTGCCAGTACATTTAAAGGATCACTCAAGGCATCTGAGAATAAAACCGGATCGGCTGCTTGATAAATGTTTATCAGCTCGTTAAAAAGGGCCTGGTTAGAGCTGAACATATTTGGTTGGTTTGTTACTGTATTCAGGCGGTCAACCAAGGCTAGATACATTGGTCCCTGGGTTGAGGCATCTTTTTTGAATTCATCAATCAAAAGAGATAAATCAGGTTTTTGCGCCCTGACTTTATCAGCGTATTGTTTGATTAAAGTTGCATTTCTTACTTGATTGTTATCCAGCGCGTTGGCTAATTGCTGAACTCTTTTCTCTGTAATTGGACGTTGCTGGTTAATTTTGTCTTTTATAGGATCGCTACAAGCGGACAAGAAAAATATTGCAAGCACATAAATGGGAGCAAAAAGAGCCCAAGTTGCAAATTTTTGGTGTCGTTTGGTTTCTATCGTTTCAGTGATCATTTCTGCCCTTATTCCCGACATGTGTTCCTCAAAAATGCTATGGTTATCATTCATTAATATCATCAATGACATAATATGTCTAATTTTTTATCTGCTTTGCACCTTTTACTTGGCAAAGGGGATATATACTCAAGTTTTTAAATTATTTGAGTAAAGGCATAGTGTGCTATACAGGTGTTCCCGTGACAAGAACAAAAAGTATAAATTTCACTCTACTTCTTAAAGATCAAGGCAAAAAAAGTTGGCAATTGTTTTTAGACCGTATTCAAGGTTTGAATGCAAATGGTGATGATAGTAGAGAAGAAAATCTAATTTCATCGTTAACTGAGCAGCAATCCACCCATTTTCAACAAGCGCTGATACTGAGTGATTTTGTACTTAATAGTGCGTTACAAGCGCCTGAATTAGTCATTGAGCTGTTTAGTTCTGAACAGATATATCTTGAAGAAACACCAGAATATGAGGAAATGCTTAAAGCCTGGTTGATTGACTGTGATAGTGAACCAGCGTTGCATCGATTACTGAGACGTTTTCGCTTACGGGAAATGGTTCGTATTGCGGTAGCTGATCTGGTATTGGATATTTCACTTGAAAAATCATTGAAACGTTTATCAGATTTAGCTGATGTTCTGATCATTGAAACGTTGAACTGGCTAACAAAATTTTGTCAGGACAAGTGGGGAATACCTCAGAATAGTCAAGGTGATGAACAAATACTGTTGGTTCATGGTATGGGAAAATTAGGTGGTCAGGAGTTAAATTTTTCATCAGATATTGATTTGATTTTTTCATATCCAGAAGCCGGAGAAACTGTCGGTACTCGTCGTTCAACGGATAATCAGCAATTTTTCACTCGTCTTGGTCAAAAGCTGATCAGCGCATTGCATCAAAAAACAGCCGATGGATTTGTTTATCGTGTTGATATGAGATTAAGACCTTTTGGTGAAAGTGGGCCATTGGCGCTGTCGTTCAATGCTATGGAAAACTACTATCAGGAACAAGGGCGTGATTGGGAACGTTATGCCATGTTAAAAGCACGTTTGATTGGTGACAGTAAATATCATCAAGAATTATCAGATATGCTGCGTCCGTTTGTTTATCGTCGTTACATTGATTTCAGTGTTATTGATAGTTTGCGTCGTATGAAAATGATGATTTCACAGGAAGTTCGCCGTAAACAACTCGTTGATAATATTAAGCTGGGGGCTGGGGGAATTCGGGAAATTGAGTTCATCGTGCAAGTTTTTCAAATTATTCGTGGCGGACGGATTAAAACATTGCAGCAAAGGCATGTGTTAACTGTATTACCGATATTATTCTCAATAGGTGAGTTGGATCAAACCAGTTTGGATGTGTTGAGTAACGCTTACCGGTTTTTACGTAGGGTAGAAAATATTTTACAAGCTTTTGCTGACAAACAAACTCAGACATTACCGGATAATGAATTAGATAAACAAAGACTGATTTGTGTATTGAATTTTACTGATTGGGCTGAATTTAAATGCTGTCTTGATTTGCATATGGCTAAAGTTCATCAGGAATTCTCTGAACTTATTGGTGAAGAATGTCCAAACCATCAGGCACAAGACGAACATTGGCAATCATTATGGCTAAATCCGTGGTCTGATGAAGATAGCATTGCCTGGATAGAGCAATATGCTAATTGTTGGCAGGCGAAAGAAATATGGCAAATACTGAGTAGTTTTCGACAAGAACTTACCAAACGTAGTATTGGACATCGAGGTCGACAGGTTTTAGACAAGCTGGTTCCTTTATTATTGTGGCATCTGCATGACATGAAAGCTGAAGAGGTGACATTAGCGCGGGTACAGAGTGTATTAGCGAAAATAATGACCAGAACGGCTTACATTGAATTGTTGTTTGAAAACGAAGGAGCACTTAAGCATTTAATAAAACTCTGTCGGGCCAGTAGCTGGGTGACTGAATATTTGGCAAAATTTCCAAATTTACTTGATGAATTAATCGATCCTCAATTATTAAACAATCCACCTGCATTATCATCTTACGAACTCGAATTGCGTGAAGTTATGTTACGGGTTCCTGAAGATGATATGGAAGCCCAAATGGATAGGTTGCGCCAATTTAAACAATCGCAGCAATTGCGCATTGCTGCTTCAGATATAGCTGGTGTATTACCTTTAACGGAAGTAAGTGACCACTTAACGGCACTAGCTGAAGCGATTGTTGCGGAAGTTATTAATTTAGCCTGGCAGCATATTTCACTGCGTTTTGGTGTGCCTGAGTCAACTGTTGGAAAAGATCATAAAGGTTTTGCGGTAATAGGTTATGGAAAATTAGGCGGAATTGAGCTGGGTTATGGCTCCGATTTGGATCTGGTTTTTTTACATTCCAGTCAAACAGATGAGGTTACTGATGGAGAACGGCAAATTTCTGCATTTCAATTTTATTTAAAGCTTGCTCAGCGTATTCTTCATATTTTCAATACACGTATGTCCAGTGGTATTTTGTATGAGTTAGATATGCGGTTACGCCCTTCCGGTAATTCAGGTTTGCTGGTTGTTCATGTTGATACCTTTGCCGTTTATCAACAGGAAGATGCCTGGACATGGGAACATCAGGCATTAGTACGTGCCAGAGCTATTTATGGTCATCAGGCTTTTCGGGAACGTTTTGAGGAAATCAGAAGAGATATTTTGTCTGTAACGAGAGATCATAAAAAATTACTCAGTGATGTTATCGAAATGAGAGAAAAAATGCGTAGTCATTTAGATACGTCATCCGATGAATTAATTGACATTAAACAGGGGGTTGGAGGGTTAGTTGATATAGAGTTTTTGGCCCAATTTCTGGTATTAAAATATAATGCAGCCCAAGCTGAAATTAGCAATGATTGCGATAACATTCGGTTATTTGAACAGCTTAATAAATATGGAATTATTGACGAGTTTCAGAAAAAAACGTTAATAGAGGGCTATTGTCAGTTAAGGGATTTAGGTCATAAAGCTACATTGCAAAATGAGAAGTTGATGCTACCTAAGGTTGAGTTTTTAACTTGGGCGCAAAGTATTAATGAAATATGCCAAAGCTTGATGAAATATGATTAGTTGCTACTTAGCTTGTGAGCTTAATAGAAGACATTCTTTTTTCAGATAATCAATATTGCCCTCTATAAGGACTATGGCTCTTTGCTGATAGCAAAAGTGAGCGGTTAAGCCATCTTGAAAATGACCTTCAAGGGCCTTGCCTATTTGATAGGCAGTGTAAGTAATGTTTTTATTAATACGAAAAGCATCTTTGATAATTAAATCTTTATTTAACCACCAGATCACTTCAACGCCGTCATTATTAGCGTACTGAGAAAGTTTCTGGAATAGGGTTTCACCTTTTCTAAATGGTCGGTTAGCTTTAGTGCCTTTCCATGTTTTTCTTAATGGTCGGGTAACCATGCGTCGAGCTTCCAGGATATTAATTAAGCTTCCTTTTGGCTCTGGTAAAAACACGACGTTATTACGAATTCTTGGGCCTTTTTTACCTATGTCAGCTCTGATACTTGCGTAAAAATTTGATAAACCATCAGCAGCAGAATTTTCAGAATTAATTTTTTCAGCATTTCTTTTGACGAATGAATTGGCTGTTTTATCTCTATTTGAATTAATACTACTTGAAGAATTCATCTTAGGTTTGTAGGTAGGATCTAATGATAACAACAGATCTTGATTAATAAAAAATGCATATGCCAGCCCCAGCAGGACAACACTTAAAACAAAATTTCGTAACCAAAAGCCCATCATTTGCCTTCACTTAATTAGGTAGTGTCAATCCAAAAATGGACTGATCCGTCTCGGGACGAACACTAGAAAAAAATAACTCACTGGTTTAACTATAGTTTATTGTTATTATTTATACAATGAAGGATCATCTTTATTCGGTCTGGTTTTAAAGCGTCGGTGTAACCACATGTACTGTTCTGGCTTTTGTAATATTGCTGTTTCAAGTTCCTGATTGACTCGGATAACATCAGCTTCGTCATCATCAGTAGGGAAATTTTCGAATGCGGGTGTTATTTCAATAGTGTAGCCACTGCCGTCTTCATTTCTGGTTGGGATCATCATGAAAGTCTGGGTGTTTTTTTGTCTGGCAAATATCAAGGTGCCAGTTGTTGTTGCTGCATCTTTTACTGCGAAAAAGGGGACAAATAAACTGCGGTTTCTACCATAGTCCTGATCGGGAAGGTAAATGCAGGATTCTCCGGCTTTCAATGCTGCAATTAATCCTTTTACGTCTCGTTTGCCAAGCATATACTTATTTGAACGCCCACGACCCTTGAATTGGAAAAATTCCATTAATTGGTTGTTATGAGGACGGTAAAATACCACCATCGGATTACCAACACCTATGCTTCTACAGCTTATTTCTGCGCTTAGATAATGCATAGTAAGCACTAACATGCCTTTACCTTCTCGCTTGGCTTGCGCTAAGTGCTCTAAACCAATAAAAGTAACTTTACGTTTTACACGCCAGTTTGGCCACCACCAACCCATACCTGTTTCCAGTAGGGCAATGCCGGTATTTTCAAAATTGCGTTTTAAGATGCGTTGTCGTTCATTGTCTGACATTTGGGGGAAACATAATTCCAAATTTTTTAGTGCTATTTTTTTGCGGCTGGAGCCTATTTTAAACAATAACTTTCCTATCATACGTCCGAGTATTAGCTGCAATTTATAAGGTAGCCATGAAATTGAATATAAAATGATAACGCCGACCCAAGTAAGCCAGTATTTTGGTAATAAAAACGATAATTTAAAATTTGGCTGGAGAACTTTATTTTTACTCACGATGTATTCTTGCCCCTGACAGTTGTAACTGATTGAAGTTCTTGTGATAGAATATGGGGTATTATATATGCAATAGGATCTCGGATGAAAGTAGATATTCCAGCTTTTAGTAAAGCAAATGTTTTAGTTGTTGGTGATATTATGCTTGATCGTTATTGGCAAGGGCCAACCCAGCGTATTTCACCAGAAGCTCCTGTACCAGTAGTGAAAATTATTCAGAAAGAAGATAGACCTGGCGGTGCGGCAAATGTTGCTTTAAATATTGCCTCAGTCGGTGGTGGGGTCACCTTAGTTGGCATTACCGGTGATGATGACGCTGCAAACACGTTGCAAACTCATTTAGAGGCGGTGAATATTAAATGTTATTTTGATAAACATTCTGAAATACCTACGATTACTAAACTAAGGGTACTGAGTCGGCATCAGCAGTTGATTCGTCTGGATTTTGAACAGTCTTTAGTTAATGTTAATAAAACATCCCTGCAACAATCTGTCAGTGAATTGCTTGATCAACATGATTTGTTACTGATTTCAGATTATGACAAAGGCACGCTTTCTGATGTGCAAACATTAATTTCACTTGCTAAACAAAAAAATATTCCTGTGTTAGTTGATCCAAAGGGAAGTGATTTTAATCGTTATCGCGGAGCAACATTAATAACGCCAAACATGTCAGAGTTTGAATCGATTATCGGTTCTTGTAATTCAGAAACAGAACTTGTTGTGAAAGGGCAAAAATTACTGGCAGATTTAGATTTAGACGCAATGTTAGTTACCCGAAGTGAACAGGGAATGACGTTGATCAGGCGAGATCACGAAGAGTTTCATTTACCGACCAAAGCTAAAGAAGTTTATGATGTAACAGGTGCAGGTGATACTGTTATTGCCACTTTAGCCATTGCAGTTGCCGCAAATGCTGAACTAACTCAAGCAAGTGCGTTAGCAAATATTGCTGCGGGGATAGTTGTCGGAAAATTAGGTACTTCAACGGTAAGCCAGGCGGAACTTCAGGCTGAAATATCTACAGGTCAGGAAAGTGGTTTTGGCGTATTAACTGAAGGACAGTTAAAAATTGCGGTAGATTTAGCTAAGGCAAGAGGTGAAACTATTGTCATGACTAACGGCTGTTTCGATCTTCTTCATGCTGGTCATGTTTCTTATCTCAGTCATGCCAGTGAAATAGGTAGCAGACTTATTGTTGCCGTTAATGACGATGCTTCGGTAGGGCGTTTAAAAGGTCCGGGTCGTCCGGTTAATCCAACCGACAGGCGTATGGCGGTACTTGCAGGTTTAGGCGCAGTAGATTGGGTCGTTAGTTTCAGTGAAGACACTCCTCAGCGTTTAATTGCCAATATTTTACCTGACACTTTGGTTAAAGGCGGTGATTATAAAGTTGAAGACATTGCCGGAGCTAAAGAAGTTATAGCTGCTGGTGGAGAAGTTAAAGTTTTAAACTTTGAAGAAGGTATTTCTACTACTGAAATTATTAATGCGATTCGATTAAATGATTAAATGATTTTTGTTGATTCTTCAAAGTGAATAAAAAAGACCTGCAAAAAATATATTGCAGGTCTTTTTAGTTTTATGTGTTCTATTATTTAGCGGATAAAACCTATCGCTGATAAAACTTATTGTGGCACCAATCAAACCGGGTAACAGTTCATATTTGTGTATTGTCATGTTTAAGTTGATACAGCCTAGAGCCTGTATAGGTTTGAACTCATGTAAATTAACAGAAAACATTGTTGAACTGTAACCCTAATTTAGCCTATATGGTCAGTGCCCTTATTGTTAATAAAACTAATTAGCGGATAAACCTTCGTTAATATCACCAATGTCTTTTTCAGTAATGGTGCCGGCAGCGTGTTTTAATGTTAATACTGATTGAATATAGCTGTAACGTGTTGAAGACAAATTACGTTTAGCATTATATAAATTACGGGTGCTGTCTAAAACGTCAACAATTGTACGTGTTCCCACTTCAAAACCTGCTTCGGTAGCTTTTAAGGCACTTTCAGCACTGATCACTGATTGCTCTAATGATTTGATCGCAGATACTGCAGCAGTAACAGTGTTGTAGGCGTTGCGGGTCTTGCGAACTACATCACGGTGTGTTTGTGATAAATCCTGACTGGCAGCAACATAATTACTTTGTGCTTGACGAACAGCACTAGACGTTGCACCACCCGAATAAATTGGTACTGTTAAAGTAATTTCGAAAGAATGGCTATCAAGTTTCGGGCGAGTCTGTTTAGAAGAAAATGCATCATCATAATTTGTTTCTTTAGTGGACAATCCTGCACCAAAGTCTAGTGTCGGATAATGGCCAGCTCGTGCAATATTAATGGTTTCTTTAGCAATATCCATCGCAATTTTTTGAGAGATAATGTCTAAATTCTTTGCTTCCGCCGTTTGTTGCCATTCATTCGCACTATCCGGCATTGGTTTAGACGGGGTAAAACGGTCTGTATTCAAGCTGTTTAAGTTACGCGGATAAACATTGGTAATTACACGCAAGGCTTCCTCTGCATTTAATACGCTATTATTGCTTCTTATTTCAGCAGTAAGAGCGTTATCAAATTTTGCCTGAGCTTCATGTACATCGGTTATTGCCGTTAAACCAACGGCATATCTTTGTTTTGTTTGCTCTAATTGGCGTTCAATGGCTGTTTTTTCTGCAGTGGCAAATTGTAAATCGTCTTGTGCACTTAAAACATCAAAATAGGCTTGAGTAACACGAACAATTAATTCTTGCTTTGCTGATTGATAAGCAACATCACTACGGTGTGCTAATTTTTTAGCGTTATCTAAACGTAACCAGGAGTCATGATGATACAGCTGCATATTTAAACTAGCACCAAAAGTGCTGGAGCCTGATTGTGCAGTGTATATTTGACCTGCTGGTAATGGAATATCTACGCCATTAGATATATCTTCAGATTCGCTATCGGTTAAGTTAGCTGTTGCCGTAATACTGGGAAGTAATACCGCGCGGGCTTGTTCAATCCCTTCTTTAGACGACATAAATTGAGCTTGTGCTCGTAATACCACAGGATCATTTGCCTGAGCTTGTTGATACATAGCCAACAAATCGTCCGCATACAAGTTGCTACTGCTAGCAATAGCAGCGATCCCTATGATAAGGGATATAACGTTTCTTTTCATGAGTGAATAATTCCTATAGTGTACAATTATTATTTTCTTTATTTTAGTGTTTTTGATTCAGTAAATGGGGCAATATTAAATAGGCCTGCGCTTATTTTAAAAATTGACCTTAAGTATTTTTAGTTATTGTGTATCCTACAGAGCTTTTATAATTAGCTAAATAAAATAAGTGTTTAACATAGCATTCTAGTGTAACAAAATATTAATTGCTAATATTAATATTTTAATAGTTTTTACAGGATAAGACAGGGTTTTAGCGATGAAAGTAAAATTTAAGCCTGACGCGTTATTACGTTTTAAGCAGGATGATATTAAGATCCATCGAAAGAGAAATATGCACGAGGGATTTTTTCAGTTGAATGAGTATCATATCAGTCATAAATTATTTGCTGGTGGTGAAAGCAAGGTCCTGATCAGAGAGGTGTTTGAACGTGGAGACGCAGTGGTATTGATACCTTATGATCCCATTGAAGATAAGGTTCTTTTATTAGAACAATTTCGTCCCGGAGCCATTCGTGAAGATGAATCTCCGTGGTTATTGGAGTTTGTAGCTGGCATGTTTTCTGAGCTTGAAAAGCCGGAAGAGGTAGCAGTAAGAGAGGCAAAAGAGGAGGCTAATTTAACCATTGCTATTAACAATTTGTTACCTGTGATGAATTATTTTTCCAGCCCCGGTGGTATGAGTGAACGGATATACTTATTTGTTGGTAGAGTGGATTTAACATCGAATAATACTAATAATGAGCTTGTTTCTTACGGTTTAGCTGAGGAAGGTGAGGATATTTTAACCCACGTAATGTCTAAAGACGCTGCTATGGATTTATTAGCCGAGGGAAAAGTAAGTAATGCCGCAACTATTATTGGACTACAGTGGTTAGCGATGAATTATCATAAACTGCAACATTTATGGTGTGATGACAAATGAACTCAGCTAAAAAGTACCGGCCAAATCTAGTCGAGTTAATGAACTTATCAGAAGTTAACTATATGTTGTTGATGCGGCTAATGAGAAAAAAAGTAGGGTTGCGGATTATTGATGATAAAAAGACACAAGCAGATGAAGAAATGGTTGGTGATCAGCGTCATTTTTTTATCTCTGAACTTTTAGCGTACACAATAACGGTAAATGAAGTGACACGTTATACTTCTGTCGTCACGATGAAACAAAATACTGTACTTCAAGAGACTACTGCAAAAGAGAGTGTTGCGAAAGAAAATATTGCAGAAGAAGGAAAAGAACAAAGTGATAATGTCTTGGGAAATAAATTATTATCGTTATTTAAACCCGTTATGATGATTCGTTTATATCATGATGCCCGTATGGTAGAAATTATCAGTAGTCAGAATGTTCGACAAGTTAAACCCCGTTATGATTACCCGATTGAAGCTATGTTCCACCAAGATGAAAAACGGCAATTAAGTCAATTTCTCAAAGAATGGTTACATTTGTGTTTGCAGCAGGGGCAAGTTAAAATTTCTTTAAAACCGAGCCTTTAACACTGAACTTTTAAATGAGCACTTTTAACTAGACCTTTTAAGTAAGAATTAACCTAATGAAAAAATCTTTTGTCGTTGCTCAAATTACTGACAGTCATCTGTTCAGTGATATTGACCGCTGTCATCATCAAGCGAATGTCTATCAAAATTTATTAAAGGTTTTACAAGCGTTGTCTGAAAATTCAGCTGTTGATTGTATTGTATTTACCGGTGATTTAACTCAAGATCATACAGAAGGTTCTTACCAACGTTTTTGTCAAGCGGTAGCTGTTTCAGGATTGAAAGTGCCAATTTATTATTTGGCTGGTAATCATGACGAGCCCAAAATGATGACAAAGCATTTAAGCCAGGAACCATTTTCAAATCAGCGGGTGATTGAAAGTGAAAATTGGCAGATTATATTACTGGACAGTAAAACTGACACTCCAAAAGGCAAGGTAAATACGCAAGAATTAACTTGGCTGCAAGAGGTTATTAATCCGGATAAATCACAATTATTGATGATGCATCATCATCCGGTAAATGTAGGTTACTTTATTGATAAACACCCTTTGCAAGATAAAGTTTGTTTTTGGCAAGTCATCAATAAATATTCTTCGATACAAATGATTGCCTGTGGTCATGTTCATCGCGCGATGAGTTTATTTCCTTCAGGCACAGTCGCTGAAAATGAATTGTTATCCGGTGAATTTGTTCAATCAGTACCTGTTTATACTTGTCCTGCAACATCAATTGAATTTGACCACACCTCGGAACACCTCAAGGCTACATCGCAAGGGCCAGGGTATCGGTTATGGTTTTTAGACGACAATAAATCATTTGTCACTGAAGTGAATTTTATATGGTAGTCATTTTTTGCACCATTTTTACGGTGCATTTTTTTCGGTACATTTTTTACGGGAATATTAAAGTCAAAAGATGTTCGGGAATATAAAGTAAGAGGTAAGAAATAAAGTGATTAAAAAAAACATATTGTATATTCATGGTTTTAATTCATCACCATTATCTGATAAAGCGCAGCAGACAAAGCAATATTTTCACCAAAACTTTCCTGAAATAGACTTTCATTGTCCACAGTTAGTAACAGATCCTAAACAGGTTATTACACAGCTTGAGCAATTGATTGAGCGGTTGACTGAACAAAGGACTTCCTCCATTAATAATGGAGAACAAGATGAATATCAACAGCAATGGTATTTAATTGGTTCATCATTGGGGGGATATTTTTCAACTTATTTATCACAGAAATATAATTTGTTTGCTGTCTTGATAAATCCGGCGGTAAAACCTTATGAACTTTTAGCAGATTATATTGGCGAACAGGTAAATCCTTATACAAAGGAAGTTTATCAAATAGAATCAAAGCATATGGCTGATTTAATTATGCTAGAACAGCAAAAAATTGAAAAAAATAATTATCTAGTCATGGTACAAACGGGTGATGAAGTGTTAGATTATCAACAAGCAGTTGAAAAATATAAAAACTGCCAGCTAATTATACAGGAAGGCGGTGATCATAGCTTTATTGATTACCACACTTTATTGCCGGACATTGCACTTTTTTTTAATTTTTGTCATTAGGCTATGCGGTATATACCCAAGTATTATTGGGAATAAACATTAAATTTTATCAATACAATAATTATTAGAATGCATTATGAGTGAACAATATAATTCAGAATCCATTGAGGTTCTCAGTGGTTTAGATCCGGTACGTCATCGTCCAGGAATGTATACAGATACCAGTAGACCTAACCATTTGGGTCAGGAAGTCATTGATAACTCTGTCGATGAAGCGCTTGCTGGTCACGCACAAAATATTACTGTTATTTTAGATAAAGATAATTCGCTGGAAGTCATTGACGATGGTCGTGGAATGCCAACCGATATTCACCCCGAAGAGGGCGTTTCCGGTGTTGAATTGATTTTTTGTAAACTGCATGCAGGTGGTAAATTTTCAAATAAAAACTACCAGTTTTCGGGTGGTTTACACGGGGTAGGGATTTCTGTAGTTAATGCTTTGTCCAGCAGAGTAGAAGTTGCTGTTCGACGTGATGGCAAAGTTTATGAAATGGCATTTGAAAATGGTTACAAAGTTGAAGAACTCACTGAAACAGGCACTGTTGGCAGACGAAATACTGGCACACGGGTCAAGTTTTGGCCGGATGCCAGTTATTTTGATTCCTCTAAATTTTCTGTATTACGTTTAACTCATTTATTAAAAGCCAAAGCTGTATTATGTCCGGGTTTAACGATTAAATTCCACGATAAAATAGAAGATAAAAAATACCACTGGTACTATGAAGATGGTTTGACAGATTATTTAAGAGAGTCAATTAAAAGCTATGTCAGTTTACCTGAAGATCCTTTTATCGGTACATTTTCTTCTCAAAATGAGGCTGCTGACTGGGCGGTAACCTGGTTGCCGGAAGGCGGTGAGGGAGTGGGGGAAAGTTATGTCAATTTGATCCCGACCATTCAAGGGGGAACTCATGTCAATGGTTTCCGCCAGGGGTTGTTGGAATCTATGCGTGAATTTTGTGAATTTCGCAATTTGATCCCGCGGGGAGTAAAACTGACACCAGACGATATTTGGGATAAATGTTCTTATATCATATCAATTAAAATGCAAGATCCGCAGTTTGCCGGTCAAACGAAAGAGAGATTATCTTCAAGACAGTGTGCAGCATTTGTTACTGGTGTCGTGAAAGATTCCTTTAGTTTATGGTTGAACGAGCATACTGAAATTGCTGAATCTTTAGCTGATTTTTGTATTTCTAACGCGCAGCGCAGATTACGGGCCAGTAAAAAAATAATACGTAAAAAAATTACTCAAGGGCCAGCTTTACCGGGAAAATTAACTGATTGCGGAAGTCAGGATATTGCCAGAACAGAAATATTTCTGGTCGAAGGTGACTCTGCTGGCGGTAGTGCTAAGCAAGCAAGAGATCGTGAATTTCAAGCGGTAATGCCGTTGCGGGGGAAAATTTTAAATACGTGGGAAGTAGATTCCGGCCAAATTCTAGCTTCTCAAGAAGTACATGATATTTCAGTTGCTTTGGGGATTGATCCTGACAGTGAAGATTTATCGTCGCTACGATACGGAAAAGTATGTATTTTAGCGGATGCTGACTCTGATGGTTTGCACATTGCTACTTTATTATGTGCTTTGTTTGCTCAGCATTTTCTTCCGTTGGTTCAACAAGGGCATATCTACGTTGCTATGCCACCTCTGTATCGCATCGATGTTGGTAAAGATGTTTTTTATGCACTGGATGAAGATGAAAAAGAAGGCATATTAGATCGAATTGAAGCTGAGAAGAAAAGGGGTAAAGTGAACGTTCAACGCTTTAAAGGATTAGGTGAAATGAACCCTCTGCAATTACGCGAAACAACAATGGATCCAAACACCCGCCGATTAGTACAACTAACCGTGGATGAGCATAGCGAAACCATGGAAATGATGGATATGCTGTTATCTAAAAAACGTAGTGGTGATAGAAAAATTTGGTTGCAAGAGAAAGGAAATATGATCACTACTGATGTTGTTTAGTGTGTTTTGCTAGTAAACCTTTTGGTAAAGTCGATATTGATGTCATTAAAAAAGGCTCTGTTCCATAATACTGTTGTCCCTCGATGAATCCCCTATTTTTAAAGGGTTAGGCGATAAATTGGTTTTTTAACGAGAATTAGTCACAGAGTCCTAGATATAAGGGTTGAGTTTAATTCCATTTGAAGGGACAACAATTATCTACAACAGAGCCTTAAAAAAGCATTTAATAACGATGGCTTAATATCAATGACTAACATTTTGAAGATGATATAAACCCAAGTGGTTTGGGTATATGATCGATTAAAAAAACAAGATGATGATAATCTTACCATTGGTTTGATTTTGTGTAGTGAAAAAAGTGAAGCTGCATTTCCAACTAGTTTGCCCCTAAATATTTAGCATTTTTACCAACGGAAGAAGAACTGCGTAGAGAATTAGCGCGTGAGCGACAGATGTTGTAAGAAAATAGGGGCATTATCAATCAGGACACATGAATAAGATTTATCCCCATGAAAACAAACTATCTAATTAAGGCTATTGGTCTCTGCAAAATGCCTACAAATAAATCAAAATAATATTTTAATTTACTGTTTGTTATTTCATCTATAATAATTGGTATAACTACTCAGCAGGGGTTGTACCAATTTAAGGTGCACATAAATGTGCGTTCTTTGATTACGTGGATTTGAACGACTACGCCGTAGTCCGTGCATTTATCCACGCATCACATTAAATGGATGCCCAGTGGTTACAAACCATCAATGTTATTCAAATTAATGACGTTTGAGAGTCTTTGTTTTTGTTGGCATATATTTAAAATACTAGTTTAATTATTTATTACATTATTCTATTATAAGCAGGACAAATATGGGTTTAAGATCCATTTTTACTTATTTTATACTAGAGTGAATAGACTCTAGCAAACGTCTATGAGGTACAGTGGTTGTGAAGCTGAGCAAAAAATTTGCTTTTTACATTAAATGCCTCTGTCTTTGTTTTATATTGTTAATAACTTGTAACTCTTTTGCTGTACAAGTTAATGGGTTGGGTGAGTTAAATCAAATTTTTGATCGTGTCGAAAAAGTTATAGATAAAGATCCTAGTGCTGCACTCGCAATATTAGCGCCATTGAGTGAAGAATTATCACAATATACCCTTGAACAACGTATTCGTTACTACAAAATTCAAGCTGACATTTATATTGAACTCTCAGAGTTTCAGTTAGGAAAGCTTTCCTCTGCGAAGGGGCTTGAATTATCAAAACAATTGTCCAGCCCAAGTATTCTTATCGCTGATTTATCTTATGAACATGGCTTTGCATTAGAAAGCTTGGGTGATATTGATGGCGCAATTGAACATTACCTGAATGGTCTGGAAGTCGCCGAATCGTTAAATGATAAAAAATTTATTGCATACGGTTTTAGTAATTTAGGTGCTATTTATTACATAACAAAGCGTTATGAACGTTCTTTGATCATGTTAAATGATGCTTTAACTATTGCGAATAAACTTGATGATGAAGAATTAAAAGGTTTTATTACAGGTGAATTAGGTAATTTATATGCCTATATTAATAAAGAAGATAAAGCGATGGGGTTTTATCGGCGGTCATATAACCATTATAAAGCTGCGGGGAAGTCTCTTGATGCTCTGGACAGTCTGACCCAGATAGGTACTAATTATTTATATAATAAACATTACGAAGAAGCGATAAGAATTTATAAAGAAATAATTAATTCGTCTGATAAGCAAGTGAATAATTTGGGACTATTTACCGTTTATTCTGGTTTGGCATGGGCATATCAAAAAAAAGCGGATAGTGATCCTGAATCTGCTAGGCAATATATGCTTATTGCGGGGCAGCATGTAGCAGAGTCTGAGCATCATGAAATACAGATAGAATATGCGATTGATAAAGCTTATTTATTAGACAGTATGGAATTATATGAAGAGGCTCTGGAAAGCTTGATGGTAGCAGAGAAGCTTTTTGATAATAAAAAGCAAACGTATACCACTATACCTGAGTTGAACCTTCATAAGTTGCGCTCAAATATCTATTTTTCACAGAAAAAATTTAAAAAAGCATATCAGGAACAATCAGAGTATTTAGCCAGATATAATAAAATGCGGGAAAATGAAAATATTTTAGCAATTGAAGACATTCGTTTGAAATATGAAAGTGAACATGCGGATTTAGAAAAACAACTTTTAGAGCATAAACACTTCTTAAAAACTGTGGAGTTACGAGATGCCAGCTTAGAGGCAAAAGATCAGCAAGTATATTTAATTGTGAGTGCAATTGTCGCACTTATATTTGCGTGGTTTTTAGCCAAACTTGTTCGAGGTCAACGGCAATTACTTAAAGCAACTCGTACTGATGGTTTAACGGGTGTTGCTAACAGACGTCGCTTAATGCAATTGGGAGAACGTTACTTTTCACGCGCTGTAGTGCAGAAGCAGGATTTCAGTATACTAGTAATGGATATTGATAATTTTAAAAAAATTAACGATTTACTAGGGCATAGGATTGGTGATACCACGTTGCGGGAACTTGCTGGTGTCAGTCATCAAATTATGCGGAAAACTGATTTGTTTGGTCGGTTTGGCGGTGTAGAATTTATTGTTTTATTACCCGGCACAAATGAAGCGCAAGCACTTGATATTGCAGAGCGCCTAAGAGTTATTATTTATCAACATAAATGGAATTTAGCAGGTCTTGACGGTATTACCGTAAGTATAGGCGTAGCGGCTCTTGAAATTGCTAAGCATAAAGAGTTTGAAGGCTTGATCAAAAGTGCGGATGTGAAGCTTTACAATGCCAAGCATAGTGGTAAAAATAGGGTGTGTGCTTAATGAAACTGTTTCATTCATTCATTATATTTCTACTATATTCAGGATATTGCTGTCAGCTTAAAGGTGTGGAGTTTGTGTCATTAAGTCAAACATCAAACATCATAAATCGACAACACCCCATGATGATAAATCCTTTGATTAATCAGCTGGCTACTCTTAGTTTTGCCAATAAATCTATTTCGACTAGTAAGTTAAATGAAATGGATGAGCTGGCGATAAGGCTTAACCAGGCAGAAAAATATTTGGTTTTTATTCTTCGTGCAAATAATGTGGTGAATGATAAATTTAATCATCCCCAACATCTGGCGGCTATAAAATTCCTTAATGAAGCAAAAGAACTTGAAAGCAGTATAGGCAAAAGCCAATTGAATTCACCTTTGTTTTCGCAATTATATTTGAAGTTGTCCAAATACTATTTGGCGATAAATGAATATGAATTAGCTTTTGTTGAAAGGAAAGTATATTTGGAAAAAGCTAATGCTGATTGGAATTCTGAAAAAGATAGTGCTGTAAAAATCTTAAATGATAAATATAAAACGGACAGGAAAATTAAAGAGAACGCATTATTACAAAATCAGACTAAATTAAAAAATTTACAAATTGAGCAAGCTGAAGATCAACAGGAAGTACAGATCCGAAATTTCTTTATTTTTATTACGATTGCGGTTGTTTTTTTATTGCTGATGGTCAGACAAATTAAAATTCGTCAAGTTTTAAAACATCTGGCTCAAACCGATAGTTTGACAGGTATATTTAACAGAGGGACGTTATTTAAAAAAGGCACTGTACTTACAGCAAACGCTATAGAAAGCAAAGCTGAAATGACAGTGTTTTTATTAGATTTAGATCACTTTAAGCAAGTTAATGAAAATTATGGTCATGATATAGGTGATGAAGTACTTAAAGCGATAGCAATGCTTGGCTGTGAAACTATGCGCTCCCGAGATATTTTTGCTCGTTTGGGTGGTGAAGAGTTTGTCGCTGTTTTGCCTGATGCTAATTTAGAAGAGGCAAATGCAATTGCTGAACGGTTACGAGAAAAAATTGCTGCATTTGATTTTAGTGAATATGGTTTAAAACATTCTATTAGTGCCAGTTTCGGTGTTGCAGCTCTGCATCAAGTAACACCAAAATTTGATACCTTGCTAAATGCAGCAGATGAAGCAATGTATTCTGCTAAAGATCAAGGACGAAACCAGGTGCGTAGCTATCCTTTAAGTCATTAGTGTTCATCCTTCATTTCCAGATGATTTGGGTATATACCCAAACTACTTGGAAATGCAGGATTCAGCAAGTCGAGAAACGGCTATATTCAAGGCATTAAATTTTACCAATAGTTATTCTATTTGAAGATTTAATAACGCAGGAGATAGCCGTTTATCGCCTTGCCCGAAGGGAGCTAAGCTAGAAAATCAGTGCTGCGTTGCAACACTTTATAAGGGAATAACCATTATATCTGACGTTCCGCACATAAAGCTGAGATTTAAAATCTGAGTTGATTTTCAGTAAAAAGGGCATCAGATTTTAAATAGCGTCGCCTAATAATTACGCATCGTATACTTTTTACACTAAAATCGTATAAAAAACATATATATTTTATTAGGTGCGGAATATCAGTTATATTCGTGTTGCGCCTTGCTCTGATGTCCTAGCTTAGCTCTGAACCTGCATTTCCAAGTAGTTCAGGTATATGACATAAAAAAAGTAAATTTTCTGATACTTTTCACGGTGAACTATTCTTTCCCTTACAATAATCATATAAGCTAACGCAGGCTCATTATTTTTGTTGTTAATCTCTTTGATGATGTTGCAATAACAAAAACAATACATACTCAAATCGTTTGGGTATTAAATAACACCAATGAAATGGTGTTTTAACTATTTTAGTAACGTATACCCAGACTGAACGCTAAGTCATTTGGGTGTATAGCAACTCATTAGGAAGTTTATACATGTCTGATGCGCTTGATTTTAGCCTTGATGGTATTGAACAAAAACCTTTAAGGCAATTTACGGAAGAAGCTTATTTAAATTACTCCATGTACGTGATTATGGATAGAGCTTTGCCACATATCGGTGATGGATTGAAGCCAGTACAACGTCGTATCATTTATGCTATGTCTGAATTGGGTTTATCTTCAACAGCGAAGTATAAAAAATCAGCCCGTACTGTTGGTGATGTGTTAGGTAAATTTCATCCACACGGTGATTCAGCATGTTATGAAGCAATGGTTTTGATGGCTCAACCATTTTCTTATCGATATCCTTTAGTGGACGGTCAAGGTAACTGGGGGGCTCCTGATGATCCCAAATCTTTTGCGGCAATGCGTTATACCGAAGCTAAGTTATCAAAATTCGGTGAAGTATTACTGTCTGAATTAGGGCAAGGCACTGTTGATTGGAATCCTAATTTCGACGGAACCTTGAAAGAGCCAAAAACATTGCCTGCCAGACTGCCGCATATTTTATTAAATGGTATTACGGGTATTGCCGTTGGTATGGCTACGGATATTCCTCCTCATAATGTTCGGGAAATTGCCAGTGCTTGTATTCACCTGATCGAGCAACCTAAAGCTGAAATAGCAGATTTGCTCGAATTTGTTAAAGGCCCTGATTATCCTACTGATGCTGAAATAATTACGCCGAAAACAGAGATTGAAAAAATCTATCAAACGGGTCGTGGCAGCATTAAAATGCGTGCGGTTTATGATATTGAACATGGTGAAGTGGTTGTCACTTCGTTACCTCATCAGGCTTCGGGTGGAAAAATACTAGAACAGATTGCCAACCAGATGAATGCGAAAAAACTGCCGATGGTAGTCGATTTACGTGATGAGTCAGATCATGAAAATCCTACTCGTCTGGTGATAATACCCCGTTCAAACCGTGTCGATATAGAACAGTTAATGCAGCATTTATTTGCAACAACAGATCTTGAGAAAAATTATCGCGTAAACATGAATATGATTGGTTTGAATAACAAACCAGCGGTGAAAAATTTAAAAGGTATTTTAACTGAATGGATTGAATTTCGACGTGAAACCGTGCGACGTCGATTACAATATCGTTTAGATAAAGTATTAGCCCGATTACATCTTTTAGATGGTTTATTGATCGCGTATTTGAACATTGATGAAGTTATCGAAATCATTCGAACTTATGATGTTCCAAAAGCTGAGCTTAAATCACGATTTGCCCTTACCGATATACAAGCTGAATCAATTCTTGAGATTAAATTACGTCAATTAGCTAAGCTTGAAGAAATTAAAATTAGAGCTGAGCAAGATGAATTAAATATTGAACGTAAATCTCTGGAAAAAGTACTGGGCTCTAAAGTTCGAATGAATACCCTGATGAAAAAGGAAATTTCAGAAGCAGCTGAAAAATATGGTGATGATCGTCGTTCCGTTATTATTGAACGTAGTGAAGCTAAAGCGTTATCAGAAAAAGATTTAGTACCAAGTGAGCCTGTAACGGTTGTAGTTTCAGATAAAGGCTGGGCACGCTGCGCGAAAGGCCACGATATTGAACCAGAGTCGTTAAATTATAAAGCAGGGGATGAATATTTATGCTCAGCGAGGGGGCGCAGTAACCGGCCTGTGGTGTTTATTGATTCATCAGGCAGAGCTTACACAACTGATGCACATAGTTTACCTACGGCAAGAAGTCAGGGCGAGCCATTAACCGGACGGTTCAATTTAGTTGCCGGTGAAGCCTTTGAAAAGGTTTTGATGGCTGATGATGAAACTAAGTATTTGTTAAGCAGTGATGCTGGTTATGGTTTTATCGGCAGTTTTGCAGACATGATAAGCCGTAATAAAAATGGTAAAGCCTTATTGAATTTATCAAAAGCAGCGAAAGTTATGACGCCTCAAGTGATCAATGATCTGGAAAACTCTTTAGTGCTAACGATAACTTCAGAAGGACGAATGCTGGTATTTCCAATTAAGGACTTACCAATATTAAGCAAAGGTAAGGGTAATAAAATTATTAATATTCCTTCTGCCAGAGCTAAAACCAGGGAGGAATTTGTCACATTATCAACTATAATTTCACCTGATGATGACATCACTCTGCACGCAGGTAAACGTAAATTAACGTTGAAAGCAAATGATGTTGAACATTATCGAGGCGAGCGGGGCCGACGTGGTAATAAATTACCGCGTGGATTACAACGCGTTGACCGTATTGATGTTGGTTCACTCAAAGCTATCGAACCTGAAGAGTAATAGGATTTTTATCTAAAGAGCATTCTGCTTCTTTGGAATATTACGTAACATAATTTAGAGCCGATGTAATGTCGGCTTTTTATTGCTTGAATACGTATGCAGGCAATTGAGCTTTAAACTAGTTTAAGCATAGTATTTCAGGTAATTAATAAATAATTAGGATCTTAAGTTATGGCGAAAAAACCTGAACTAAATTTTTGGCAAATATGGAATATGTGCTTCGGTTTTATGGGCATTCAATTTGGCTTTGCTCTACAAAACTCCAACGTCAGCCGAATATTTCAAACCTTAGGTGCTGATTATTCTAATATGGCTTTGCTATGGGTTGCAGCACCTTTAACGGGCTTAATTGTACAACCTATCATAGGGTATATGAGTGATAAAACATGGGGTAAATTTGGCCGTCGTCGTCCTTATTTCCTTATCGGCGCGATAGCGGCGAGTTTATCTCTATTCATTATGCCTAACTCACCAACCTTATGGATGGCTGCTGGCATGCTGTGGATCATGGATGCATCGATTAATGTATCAATGGAACCGTTTCGTGCGTTTGTAGGTGACATGTTGCCTAAAAAACAGAGACCGTCAGGTTTTGCTATGCAAAGTTTTTTTATTGGTGTTGGTTCAGTTGTGGCATCTGCATTACCCTGGATGATGACTAACTGGTTTGATATAAGCAATGTCGCCGGTGCAGGGGTTCTACCTGATTCAGTTAAATTTTCTTTTTATGCCGGTGGTGTGATATTTCTGTTAACCGTATTATGGACTATTTATTCAACGAAAGAATATTCGCCAGAACAACTTGAAGCATTTGCTAAAGCTGAAAATGAGCTAATTAATACCGATAAAAATGCGGTATCGAGTCGCTCTAGTCAAAAATATACTAAAGGTGGTCTTTTGTGGTTAATCTCCGGCGGTGTATTAACTCTTCTTGTATTAGTTAATATTGAACGTTTAGATCATAGTTTATTGATTTTGACAGTTGGTTTTATTGCCTTTGGTCTATGTCAGTTACTCGCTGCATTTTTAGTTAACAGTAATAAAATAGACAATGGTTTTTCTCATATCATGGCTGATTTATTTAATATGCCAGAGACTATGAGGCAGTTAGCTGTGGTGCAATTTTTTTCATGGTTCCCATTTTTTGCAATGTGGACATATACTACTGCGGCGATAACCTCTTTTCATTACGGTACTTCAGATGTTACCAGTCTGGCATACAATGAAGGTGCTGATTGGGTTGGAATTTTATTTTCAGCCTATAATTTAACTTCAATTGTTGCAGCGATCACCATTCCTTTTATTGTTCGGATATTTAGTTTACGTATTGCCCATATGATTAATTTGAGTTTGGGTGGTTTAGGTTTTATTTCATTTGTTTTGATTAATGATCCTGTGATGTTAATTGTATCAATGATAGGTATAGGTTTTGCGTGGGCATCTATTTTATCTGTTCCTTATGCGATATTGTCGAATGCATTACCGGCAAATAAAATGGGCTTGTATATGGGGATCTTTAATTTCTTTATTGTGTTACCACAAATTCTTGCTGCGAGCATTTTAGGTTTCCTGATCACTAAGGTTTTCGATAATCAGCCTATTTATGCTTTAGTCATTGGTGGTGTCAGTATGTTAGTTGCAGGTGTGATGACATTAAAAGTGAAAGAGCCTGACTATATTGAGTAAGTAACTTGAACTCGGGATAAGCAGCACTTGCTCAATATTCCCCTTTTTCCAATTCTCTACGTTAAAACGTCGATAAATAGCCAGCTATTCATAAACGTTTTGCCTTGATAATCGAAAAAATTGAAACATTGAGTAAGGATTTAATGTTACACCGTTATTCTGTGATTTACGTGTCTCATTAACTTACACGCCTATGCACTTTACTCAGGTTAGGCTATAACGCTCTTGAATTTAAGTGATTGTGACTAATTTCATAGGCTATGTCGAAAATTGAAGCTAAACAAAGAGGTAGGATGGGTTAGCCAACGGCGTAACCCATCACATTGTGATTATATTTCCTTTAAGTGTCAGGAATATATATATTTTGATGGGTTACGCCTGCGGCTAACCCATCCTACGAAATAAAACTTGTATTTTGCAAAAGTTGACACTGTTTTTATCTAATAAGCACAATAAAAACAGATTGTTATAGTCAGTAAAATTAACTGTGACACTGTCAATTTCAACTATGTTTTGTTGGTATTTTCAAATTACCTGAGCAGATTACAGAGGCAAGTTAACTTATTGATTTTGCTGAAACATCAAGTGCTCATTATCCTGAATTCAGGTTAAGTAGGTTAAAAGAAATACTCGCTCAATGAGCCTAATGCAATAAGATGTGATAAAAAAAACCAGTGTAAACTGGGTTTTGTTTGCGTTTGCCCAGCGAAGCTGGCAAACCCGTCCACTTGAAAGAAAGTGGAGTCACCCTGACTAAGGGGAAGACAATCCGAATGGCAAGGGCGTTACTGGCTAACGGTAGGGTCTGAAGGAAGCCATAGGAAGTTAGAGGTACACAACTAA
>JABSOJ010000238.1 GCA_013216005.1 Alteromonadaceae bacterium
AAGAGCGAAAATACATACAAATGATTGGATTGATAAATGGAAGACCGTTGTACTAAATAGCGTACAATAAAACTATTTCTGTGACGCTTCCATTATGGAACAGAGCCATTTTTTTATAGCAAAAGTACTTAAATCACATTAGAATAATAAAAGGTCAACGTTCCCACAAAAGTTACTTATAAAATGAAAATAATCATTGTATTTATTTTACTTGCAATACCTAGCCTGCAAATAGGTTTTGTCTATAGTGCAGTTTCAATAGAATTGCAACCAAATATCATTGTATTCTTAGTTGATGATATGGGATTAATGGATACGTCGCTTCCATTTATAACAGATAGTGAAGGCAGCCCAATAAAGCAGTCTCTAAATAGCTGGTACCACACGCCAAATATGGAGATCCTTGCTAAAAAAGGCACACGTTTTAGCAATTTTTACGCCCAAAGTGTTTGCTCTCCAACTAGAGCATCTTTGTTGACAGGTCAAAACGCGACACGCCATCACACAACGACATGGATAAATCCAACAAAGAATAATCGTGGACAATTTGGTCCTAAACAATGGAATTGGCAAGGGATGGATGGTTCTTCAATTACCTTTCCTCAGTTATTAAAAGATGCCGGCTATAAAACGATACACATTGGCAAAGGCCATTTTGGTCCGCTAAATAGTGAGGGTGCAGAACCTAAAAACATAGGTTTTGATGTCAATATCGCAGGAGCGGCATGGGGTAGGCCAAAAAGTTATTACGGTCAAAATCACTATGGTAACCACCCTAAATATAAACAAGGAAATAAACCAGTAACACACAATATTCCTCATCTAGAAAATTATTACGATAAAGATGTATTTTTAACAGAGGCACTGACGATTGAGGCTAAAAAGCAGATGATTCAAGCCACCTCTGAGCAAAAACCATTTATGCTTTATATGTCGCATTATGCGGTGCATGCCCCTTTTAATCGCGACCCTCGATTTGCTAAACGTTATCAGAATCGAGGAAAAACAGACAAGGCACAAGCTTATGCAACACTTGTTGAAGGCATGGATAAATCTCTTGGCGATATAACTGCTAAACTTACAGAGTTAGGCATTGCTGAAAACACCTTAATACTTTTTCTAGGTGATAATGGTGGAGATGCACCGTTAGGAAATAATGATGCCATCGCAAGCGCCGCACCGCTTAAAGGAAGAAAAGGCACTAGTTGGGAAGGTGGCATGCGTGCACCACTGATTGCTGCTTGGGCGAAACCAAATTCAAACAATATAATACAACAACGATTACCGATTGCTCAAAATAAAATAAATACTCAAATAGCTACGGTATTAGATATTTTCCCAACGATACTATCTGTAGCCTCAGTGAAAACCCCAAAGTCTCAAATTATTGATGGTGTTAACTTAACTGAGCAGCTTTCAGGTCAAATAAATACAAAACGTGAAAACAGCTTTTTAATGCATTTTCCTCACGATCATCGACATTCTTACTTTACTAGCTACCGCTTAGATGATTGGAAAGTCATTTATCATTACAACCCTGAGCATAAGAAAAAAATTAAACGCTACCAGCTTTATAATTTACGTAAAGATCCAACAGAATCGCAAGATCTTGCGACAACACAGCCAAAAAAATTAACAGAAATGATGAAAAAAATGATGGTTGATTTGCAAAAGCAAAATGCACAATATCCCATGGATAAACAGGGTAAAACGCTTAAACCGTTACTTCCAGTCAATACAATTTAACGAAATAAAATAATGATGAAATATAACTTACAATTAATATCGCTGTTTATACTAACCATCAGTTTACTGGCCTGTTCGAGTCAACAAAATGTGGGGGCGGGTAATGTGATAGCCGAAACTGAAGTTAGCTCAAAAGCTATTGAGAAGATCAAGCCAAGCAAGGTAATTGAATACAAAAAAATTAATGATATCTCCCTTTCATTACATGTTTTCAATCCTAAAAATCATAACTTAGATGATAATCGTCCTGCCATTGTTTTTTTTCATGGTGGCGGTTGGAATCAAGGCCACCCGAGTCAATTCTATAAGCAAAGTCAATATTTAGCTGAACGAGGCATGGTGGCTATTAGCGCAGAGTACCGTATTAAAAACAAACATAACACCATACCAAAAGATAGCCTTAAAGATGGTAAGTCAGCCATGCGCTGGGTACGTGCTCATGCCAAAGAACTGGGTATTAATCCAAACATGATCGCAGCAGGCGGTGGCTCTGCCGGTGGACATGTTGCTGCTGCTACTGGTACAGCAACAGCAATTGAAGATTCAAATGACGACAGCTCAGTAAGTTTTAGACCTGATGCCTTAGTCTTATTTAATCCAGTTTTTGATAATGGTCCCGGCGGATATGGCTATGGTAGTGTTAAAGATTATTGGCAGCAATTTTCGCCACTGCACAATATTACTAAAAACACACCTCCTACTATTGGTTTTTTTGGTGAATTAGATACGACGATTAAACTGCCTTCGGTCTATAAATTTAAACAGAAAATGCATGATGTTGGTGCTTCTTTTGAACTGCACGTGTATGACGGTCAACCCCACGGATTTTTTAATAAAGCCAAGTACCACGAAACAGTATTAGCCATGGATCAATTCCTGACCACACAAGGTTTTATTCAATGATACCTCTTTTATTAACCGTAGGCGGCTCTTGGCAGATGAACACGATTTTTGAAAGTATTGAAATGTATTTCGAAGATGAACAGCACGTGAAGTTAAAAGATATCAAGGATGTATTTATCTAAATACCACACATTATCCAATCAAGTAGAAAATATAAACCCAACAAATAATAAGGCACCAATCAAACCGGGTAACAGTTCATATTTGTGTATTATCATGTTTAAGTTGATACAGTCCAGAGCCTGTATAGGTTTGAACTCATGTAAATTAACAGAAAACATTGTTGAACTGTAACCCTAATTTAGCCTATATGGTCAGTGCCAATAATAACATTGAGCAAAACAAAGTTTTTGATTTAGAAGCATTAGAGCGTTTGGCGCAAAAGAAACTAAGTGAGAATAATAACTATGAATAGAAACAAAGTCACCCTAGCCGTTTTAACAGGTCTAATGGCTCTTTCTGGCTGTATTAGCCAAGAGGAATCAACGCAAGTTATAGATAAAACAAATGATACGCCAGTCTATTGGCAAGACCTCAGTGTTTTTAAAGTAAACACTGAAGAGCCGAGAGCCACTTTTATTGCTTTTGATAGTGCACAAAAAGTTGCCAATGAAGATTACGCTAGCTCACCTCATTATAAATTACTCAATGGTAACTGGAAGTTTAACTGGTCGGCAAATCCATCAGCTGTACCTGCCGATTTTTTTAAGCCTGAATTTGATGTCTCATCATGGGATGAATTACCAGTACCTGCAAACTGGCAAATGCACGGTTACGACTACCCTATTTATACCAATATCAAATACCCTTTTCCAATGACACCGCCATTTATGCCTGAAGATGACAATCCAACAGGCGCCTACAGAACCAATTTCACAGTGCCGGCCGATTGGGATGGTCAACAAGTATTTTTACATTTTGCGGGGGTAAACTCAGGTTTTTATCTTTATATTAATGGCCAAGAAGTTGGTTATAGTGAAGGTTCTAAAACTGCAGCAGAGTTTAATATCACTGAATATTTAACAACAGGTGATAACGTTTTAGCGGCAAAAGTTATTCGTCATACCGATGGTAGTTATCTAGAAGATCAAGATTTTTGGCGCGTTAGTGGTATCGAACGTGATGTTTATTTGCATACAGCGCCAAATACTCACGTTAGAGATTTTTTTGCTAAAACCAGTTTAGAAAATAACTACCAAGACGGCGTATTAAACCTTGCTATTAATGTTGCAAATAAAGACAAGCTTGCTCAGTCGGTAAAAGTAAACATTAACCTCAGTGATGCTAAAGGTAATGTTGTCGCGACTAAATCAAGTTCAGTTATTGTTATGGCCGGTAAAGAACAAACAGTTAACCAAGTGCTTAATGTTGCCGATGTGGCTGCGTGGTCAGCTGAAACACCGAGTCTGTATCAACTAACTATCACCACTGAATATAGTGATGATACGCCAACTCAACACATTGGCGAGCAAATTGGTTTCAAACACGTAGAGTTAAGCAAAGGACAATTTTTAGTTAATGGGCAGCCTATTTTACTAAAAGGGGTAAACCGTCACGAACATGACGAACGTACTGCTCATGTTGTTAGTCGTGAATCAATGCTTGCTGATGTAAAAATGTTAAAAGAAAATAATATCAACGCTGTTCGTACCGCACATTACCCTAATGACCCTTATTTTTATCATTTAGCAGATAAGTACGGTCTATATATTATGGGTGAAGCCAATATTGAATCTCACGGTTTTCATTATGCACCTAAAGATACACCTGCAAACAAACCTGAATTTGAAGGTATGCACCTAGACCGTATTGAACGCATGGTTGAACGTGACAAAAACCACCCTTCTATTACCTTCTGGTCGATGGGTAATGAAGCTGGTGATGGTATCAACTATGTAAAAGCTTATGACTGGCTTAAACAACGTGATGACTCACGTTTAACCATTTATGAAAGAGCTGAACAACAATCTATCTACACAGCCGAAACACGTCCGCATCAAGATGCAGTGACATGGATGTATAAGCAAGTTGATAAACTTAAAAAAGAATACCTTGGTAAATATCCTGAGCGTCCATTTTTCTGGGCGGAGTACGCACATGCCATGGGTAACTCTAGCGGTAACTTTAAAGAGTATTGGGACTTTGTCCGCAGCGAACGTCAATTGCAAGGTGGTTTTATTTGGGATTGGATGGACCAAGGTTTAGTCAAAAAAGATGAAAATGGCAACGAATTTTGGGGCTATGGTGGTGACTTTGAACCTGAAGGCGTTTATAACGACGCTAACTTTGTTTTAAATGGTTTAATAAACCCTGACAGAAGCCCTCATCCAGGTTTATTCGAAGTTAAAAAAGTCTATCAAGACTTACATTTTACTAAAGTCGGCAAGACACAATACGAGCTTTATAATGAAAATTTCTTTGTAGACTCTTCAAGCAACGATATTTCTTGGCGCTTAATCGAAGATGGCATCGTAATAAAAACAGGACAAGTAAATATTATTGCTCAGCCACAAAGTAAAACGACGTTTGATTTAGCCAAACAATTACCAAATTTCAAAGCAGGCAAAGAATATTTTATAAACTTCTATGCCACAGCAAAGGGCGAACATCCTTTAGTTGAAAAAGGCCACTTGTTAGCAAGCGAGCAGATCTTATTACAAAAAGGTACAGCAGCTGTTTTTGTAACTCAAGGCAATTCAAACGTAATAGTAAATCAAGGCGCTGACCAAACATCAGTAACGGCAGGCAATGCAACATTAGCTTTTGATAACGCAGGTTATTTAACATCTTATAAATTAAACGATACTGAGTTGTTAAAAGAAGCACTTAAGTTCAATTTATGGCGCGCGCCAACAGACAACGACTTTGGTGGTGGAGAAACAAGCTTAGCTAAAACTGGACAACTTTGGAAATCGGCATCTTATAATCAGCAAGGTCAAGGTATCAAAGTAATCTCTGCTGATGCTAATTCAGCGATTTTAGAACAAGTCGTCACGCTTGCTGAAGCAGAATCTTCAGTAACATACCAATATACAATTAACGGTCAAGGTGAAATTAATGTTGATGTAAGTTTTGATTTCAAGGGGAATCCAAAAGCTAAAGTTGAATTTGCTAAACCTAACGGTAAGCAAGGTAGAGTGAATAAATTCACGGCAATCCCTCGCATTGGCTCAAACTTCCAAATGCCGGTAAGTTTCGACCAAGTCACTTATTACGGTCGTGGCCCACATGAAAACTACTGGGATCGTAAAACGTCTGCTTTTGTAGGACTTTACCAAGGTGAAGTTAAAGACATGGCCTTTGATTACATTCGCCCACAAGAAAATGGTAACCGTAGTGACATTCGTTGGGCTACGCTTACCAACAAAGCAGGTGTAGGCCTTAAAATCACTGGTAGCTCTTCGTTCGACTTTAGTACTCACCACCAGCCACAAAGTGACTTTGACCCCGGTGTTGAAAAAGCCCAGCGTCATCACACCGACATTGTTAAGCGTGATTTAGTCAACGTTAATGTTGATTTTAAACAATCAGGTGTTGGAGGAGATAACAGTTGGGGCGCGACAGCATGGAAGCAATATCAGTTAAAAGCGAAAGACTATCGTTACTCGTTCACGTTATCACCTATTGATATTTCGCCATCGTATAAGACGAAACAGACAATACAAATAGGCACTCATAACGAGTTGTAATTCGCTTATTCTAAAGTATTAAAAAAGTTATAAAGGGGAAGTAAAGCACTGGCGTGAATGCCAACGCTGAACTTTCCCTTTTTTTTAAAGTAATATCAATCCCATTACGTTTATTCCCACCTCAGAGCTATGCCAGAGAAGTTATAAGTAGAGTAGGCCGCAGGCTTCGCATAGCTTATCCAACGGCCCCTCTTCGATTCCGTGCATGAGGTTTTCCC
>JABSOJ010000239.1 GCA_013216005.1 Alteromonadaceae bacterium
AGTTATAGCAGCAGGTTGAAGTTTTGTCTGAATTGATAAAGCCCGTTCACGAGCGTTAATTAATAGGGTTAAACCGGAAGAAAGTTGTTCTGTAATGATAATAAAATTTAATTTTTGTTGTTCATTTAAAGCGACACTTTGCTGAGCGTAAATGGCCAATTGGTGTGTTAAAGCAGATATACTCTGTTCACTAGTTCGTAATAACATTTGTGGGTCGCCGCTGAGTTTCCCTAAAGCTCTAAATTTAGTATTTAGCAATTGTTGTAGTTGCTGTGAATCCTCAAAGATTTGTTCAGTGAGATCATTTTGAACTGTTTCTTTCACTGTTGCCGTAATTAAAGTCAAGATTTCCTGTGACTCAGACAGTAAGGTAGCGTCTCCTGTTTGAAGATATTTATTTATCACTCGATTAAAATCTACAGTGATCAGGTTTTTCAATAATTGATATTCATCTGCATGCTGTCTACTGCCACTGAGGGTAGTGACAATCCAATATAAAGAAAAAATAAAAGTTAGAGCAAAAAATACCAACGCGATGGTTGATGATTTGAAAAAAGTAGATGCGCGCATCAAATATTATCCTTAAGCTATTTGTTGCGCGAATTTTCGCTATTTTACATTACCGTCTTATTACGCTCTTGTTACACAGCGATGACAGTTTTATTACTCCGATTATTAATGGTTAAGATTATTAATGGTTTAAAATATTAAGCGGTCATTTGAGCTTGGATATAATTTTGTATCCCTATTTTTTCAATTAGTCCTAAATGTTGTTCAAGCCAATAAATATGGTCCATCTCAGTATCGTTTAATAAATCTTCTAATATTTCTCTACTGACATAATCTTGTTCTTGTTCGCATACCGTAATTATTTCTCTTAAACTTGCGGCGACTATTTGTTCTGCTTTAAGATCATTTTCCAGCATTTCTTTAACATTTGTTCCAATATGAATTTGCTGACGAGAAGCGGTATCCGCGTGTCCTTCAAGAAATAAAATTCGTTCAGCTAAGCGTTGTGCATGCCCTAGTTCTTCTTCATATTCATGAGAAAGTTTTTCGTGTAATTTATTTATTCCCCAGTCTTCATACATTTTTGAATGGGCTAAATATTGGTCCATAGAGGTTAATTCTAAAGTGAGTTGTTTGTTGAGCAGGTCAATGACCAAATTATTACCTTGCATGCTACGCTCCTATCATTGATTGTTGATAATTTTCTATACCGACATGGTTGATCAGAAATTGCTGTGCTTCGATCCAATCAATATGTTCTTCTTCATAATTTAAAATTTCTTCGAGTAATTCCCGGCTGACATAATCTTCTTCTTTTTCGCACAGAGCGATAGCGTCTCGCAAGGAGGTAACTTGTTCCAGTACAAAATTTAGATCACATTGCAACATTTCAGCGGTATGCTCACCGATATGTATTTTTCCCAATTGTTGAAGGTTGGGGAGTCCTTCCAGAAATAATATCCTCTCAATAATTTTGTCGGCCTGTTTCATGTCTTTTATTGATTTTTTGTAGTCTTTTTTATCGAGTTGATCTAATCCCCAGTTTTTATACATTCGGGCATGTAAAAAAAACTGGTTAATTGAAGTCAGTTCCAGAGTTAGGATCTGATTTAACGCACTTAATATATTCGTCTTGCCTTTCATTCTAATTCCAATGTAAAAATAATTCACCCTTAAATATAGACGAGAAAAACAAATTTATTAGAGCAATTTAAACTAACAAATAACTTAATATATTCCTTTAAAATAAAGGAATTAGAATAGCAACGATTGTCATTGCGGTTAGTTGTGTTTTTGTTGTGTTTTAGCTTTTTTCTAGGTGAGTCTAGCGCTGATAAATAATGGGGAACACAGTATTTTGCATTTATTTGATTGGTAATGCGGTTGAAGATAATTGTATTGGTTGCTGGTTGCTGGTTGCTGGTTGCTGGTTCTGGATATTGATTATCGGTGAAATTGGACTTTAGCTTTATTTTGAACAGAAAAGGTAATGAGGGTGTCAACGTTCGATATTAATGCCTAATTAAAATCAATCTAGGCAGCAACAGGAGATTCTTCGACAATTTCGATAAGTTTGTTATTTAATACCCTTTTTGTACATTTGCAGCACTTACCACATTGAGAACCAACTTTTAGTTCTTGCGCTAATAATTTCATGGTAACAGCACCATTTTCTACAGCATGTTTTATTTTGTTGTCAGTAACACCGTGACAAATACATATATACATAAAGTTAACATTCACTCGAAGTTTGAATAGATGAATAGTAACCTAAATGAGAATGATTATCAACACTGTTATTGTTGGTGTGTACTTTTTACTCTTTTTCTGGTTTAGGAATAGCTTGATTAACATACACATCAAAGCGGTTTTTTTTCATTTTAATACTTGTTGATGGTGTTTTATTTGCTAAGGGAGGAGCATAGCTGGGTCGCTTAACAACGACACGGTATTTAGCTAACGCCAAGGCAGGAGCCAGAAGGCTGTCGGCGTCAAGGTCTTCACCAACTAAAGCTTGAAATACACGCATTTCTTTTTTTACCAGCGCTGATTTTTCTCTGTGCGGGTACATAGGATCAAGGTAAATTACATCGGGTTGTTCGGCTATGGTCATATTTTCTATTGAAGAAGCGTGGATTAAAGTCATTTTTTGAGTTGCTAAATCACTAATATCGGTATTGAGTTTGGCGCGTTCAATACCATCTTCTAATAAAGCGGCAACAATGGGCATACGTTCCATTAAAGTTACCTGACAACCTAAACCAGCCAAGATAAAAGCATCGCGACCTAAACCTGCGGTGGCATCAAGCACATGAGGTTTGAAACTATGTTTTAAACCAATGGCTTTTGCAATGTCTTGTCCTCGTCCGCCACCAAATTTGCGTCGGTGGGCACTGGCACCTTCAACAAAATCTACCTTTATTGCGCCTAATTTTGGCTCGTCAAGTTTGCACAATTCTAAATATTGATGATTTACTTGTAATAAAAATTGTAGATCGGGATGTTTTGACACCGATTTTACATCACCAATATATTCAAGTTGCCATTTGTGGGCTATTTTCTTCGCCTGGCTGACATCACATCGGTCGACATAACCAATGGCAATACTGATGGTTGAGTTGTTATTCATTTTAGGCTTCAAGCTGTGTTTGAGTAGATTCTATATGAATATGGTTGTCACCCGTACCAAAAGCAACTAAACGGCTTAATTGACTTAAAGATAAATCACATTCTTGTTGCCAGGCATTAAAGCTTTGTTGAATGGCGGTTAAACTGGTTTTGCTTTGAATGCCACCAGAAATAATATCATGTGCTCTAAAATAAGCTTCAATATCCCGGGTCAATAAAAAAGTGTCTTTGCCTAATGTCCTTAAAGCGTATGGCCCGGTGTTACCACCCAAACGTTGACCATTTTTTTTCAGGTAAGCCCACAAACTAATAATGTCTGCACTTGGCCAATCAGCTAAAAACTGAGCAAAAGAGCAGCCATTCTGCTGTTGTTCAAACATCATTTGGGCATTGGCTTTAATGGTTTTAACTTTGTTGTAATTACGGATTATTTTTGGATCTTGTGCCTTTTTCTCTAGCATTTCTTCGGGCATCATCAATATTTTTTCAATATTGAAGTTGAAAAAACTCTCTTCAAAATTTGGCCATTTATTTTCAACAACCCGCCAGACAAAACCTGATTGAAATATCTTTTTTGTCATGGCAGACAAAATACGATCATCTTTCAGGTTTGCTAATACTTGGTCGACTTCTCCTTCTCTTTTCCCCAGTAAAAGGTTTAAAGCTTTTGCACCGCCTTTTCTTGTGGCGGCGCGTTGATATAAATTATCAAAAGACTCTAATGACATTTGTCTGAACTCTTAATTGAAGAATGAATAATTGAAGAATGAATAATTGAATTAGCCATTATTTTGAATTAACCACTATTGTTATCAGCATTGTTAATTTAACCTTCAATACCAGAATGGCGAAGTAATGCCGATATTTCAGGTTCACGGCCACGGAATGCTTTAAATAAAACACTGGGTTCTTCTGAACCACCTTTTTCTAAAATATTGGTTAAAAAGTCACTGCCTACTTGCGGATTAAAAATACCTTCTTCTTCGAATCTTGAAAATGCGTCGGCGGATAATACTTCAGCCCATTTATAACTGTAATAGCCAGCCGCATAACCGCCACCGAAAATATGGCTAAAACCATGTTGAAAACGGTTAAATTCAGGGGCCTTTATTACTGCATATTTGTCTCGTACCTGATCCAATACTGTCTGGATATGTTTGTTATTTTCGGTTGAATCAGGGTTATAAAAGGCATGCATAGTAAAATCAAAAATACTGAATTCCACTTGACGTAACATTTGCATAGCTGACTGAAAATTTTTGGCTGCGAGCATTTTATCTAACATTGCCTGAGGCAATGGTTTACCAGTTTCAAAGTGACCGGATATAAAGGCTAAAGCTTCAGGTTGCCAGCTCCAATTTTCCAGAAATTGACTAGGCAATTCTACTGCGTCCCAAGGTACACCATTAATGCCGGCAACATTACACTCATTAATTTGCGTTAACATATGATGAATACCATGGCCAAACTCGTGAAACAAAGTCACTACTTCGTTATGGGTAAATAAAGCGGGTTTGTCGCCAACTGGGCTATTAAAATTACAGGTTAAAAAGGCTACCGGTAATTGTACGTTTCCATCGGGAAGTGCTCTGCGACCAACACAGTCATCCATCCACGCACCACCACGTTTTTGAGCCCTGGCATATAAATCAAAATAAAAGCTGCCGCGTTGTTTATTGTCTGAGTCGAAAATATCATAAAATTTTACATCTTTATGCCAAACATCTATACCTGTGCGCTCTTTTACTGTTAAACCAAATAAACGATGTACTACTTCAAATAAACCTGCAACAACTTTGTCTTCAGGAAAATATGGGCGTAATTCTTCATCTGAAATTGAATAACGACTTTGCTTTAATTTTTCACTGTAATAAGCTAAATCCCAGGCTTGCAGATCAGTTTGATTAAATTCGTCTTTAGCAAAAGCTTTTAATTCGTCAAAGTCTTGTTGACCTTGGCTTTGTGATTTAACCGCTAAGTCTTCTAAAAAGTTAAGTACTTCAACGGTTGATGATGCCATTTTTGTTGCGAGAGATTTAACGGCAAAGTTTTCAAAATCAAGTAGCAGTGAAAGTTCATGACGTAATGCTAATAATTCATCCATAATTGCGCTGTTATCAAATTCTCCGGCATTTGGTCCTTGATCTGAAGCGCGGGTTACGAATGCTCTGTACAAATTTTCCCGTAATTCACGGTTGTCACAATATGTCATTACAGGAAGATAACTTGGAAAATCCAGAGTGAATAAGTAACTGCCTGTAGATTCCTGTTCTTGTGGTTTATCTTTTTTTGCTTGTGCCAATGCTTTTGCTGCTTCTAATGCACTGTCAGGTAAACCTTTTAATTCATTTTTATCGTTAATGGTAACGGTGAAAGCATGGGTGGCATCGAGTACATTATTACTGAATGTCGAGCTTATTTCGGATAAACGGGTGACTATTTCACCATAACGTTTTTTATCTTTTTCATTAAGTGCAATGCCAGATAATTTGAAATCACGTAGTTCATTATCAATTACTTTTTTCTGGGCTATGTTTAATTGCTGATATTCATCACTATCGGCTAACTGCTGGTAAGCCTGATATAACGCTTGGTTTTGACCAACAAACGTACTGTATTCTGATAACAAGGGCAAACAACTTTCATAAGCGGTTCTTAATTCTTCGCTATTGACGACCATGTTCATATGAGAAACCGGAGACCATAATTTACTCAAAATATCATCAGTTTCATTAATAGGAGTAATTAAATTTTGCCATGTAAATGTTGTGTTATTGGATAATACTTCAGCAATAGTTGCTTTACATGCTGCAATAGCTTGTTCAACGGCTGGTTTTGCATGCTCTGGCTTAATTTTAGAAAATTCAGGTAATGTTTTTTGTTGAATGTTTTCAGGTAATAGTGGGTTAGTCATGGCAATTGGGCAGTAAACAAATGATGTTAAAGATGTGCGTCCAAATGTTATTTATTCAAGGTTAAATATTAGGATTTATTTTTTTGCGAAAAATAATAAACTTTTTCATGTGTTAATTCTGTTTTATTATACCTAGGAAATCCCTCTTGGAGCCCTTTATCCATAAGGGCTTAATCTATGACATATTTACAACTGGCTAGATGGTTCGGGTTTTTGTTCTTGAAATATGAAGACTTATAAACTAACATTCGATCTGTATATAGCGGTCTATTAGTAATAAGTCTTGGTTTTTATTAAAAGCAAAACGACTAATGTCCAAGAAACGAACTTTTAGAGTCGGATCTAAAGGTTCTTTTTTTTGCCTATAAAATAGTGGCTCTGTTCCATAATACTGTTGTCCCTCGATGAATCCCCTACTTTTAAAGGGTTAGGCGATAAATTAGTTTTTTAACGAGAACTAGTCACAGAGTCCTAGATATAAGGGTTGAGTTTAA
>JABSOJ010000240.1 GCA_013216005.1 Alteromonadaceae bacterium
TAAACATCATACTTTGTAAAGTCAAAAACTGGTAAATTGAATATCCCCAAAAGCACGAGTTTTCGACAGCCTAGGGTAACCCTGATTCATCCAACCAAAAATACCTTCCCAAAGTACAGCTGTTCTTGTGTAGCCACGTTTTCTCAGTTTGTTTATGGTGTAATCTGCGGCGGCTCGGGGGCAGGAACAATAAGCGATTATTTGAACATCTTTAGGAATGCCGGCGACCGTTTCGTCCAGATCGGCATAATAAGGAAAAGGGATGGAACCTTCAATATGAGCGGTTTGCCATACTGAAGTTACTCTGGTGTCTAGCAGTACCATTCTTTTCTTGGAATTCAATGCATCGTTTAAGTCTTTTGAGGAAACATACATGTTATCTGATAAATTAAAATCTGGATCGTCTCCTTTGGGGTTGATCACGTATTTATCAGGTGTCGGTAATTCTTTTAGAATGGTTTTTGTCATTTTCCATCCGCTGGCTTTACTGCGCAAAAATGCGGTTATGTTATCTATATCTTGCGCCGATAATTTGTCTTTATACGGCTTCATGGGGGTGTCTTGACGACCATTTTGAATTGCATGACGAATAAATTCATCTGTATTGTGGGCAAGGGCTGATTGATTACCCAGCGCAGGGGCGGTTATTCCTTCACCGTTAACACCGTGACAGCCGGTACAGTTTTGCTGGTATAGCTTTTCGCCGCGTTTTACGTCACCTTTTACGGGATTCGTCGATAATTTGAGACGTTGTACTCCTGCTTGCTCAAAAAGCCAATAAGTTAAATCCCAGGTTTCATCCAGAGTCATTGGACCGCCCACTTCGTCAAGATATCCTCCCATGGCTGTTCCTTGTCTGCCGTATGACATGGGTCTTAAAATTGCGTGAGGTACACCCGATTCAAATAAACTTTTACTCCGCAAAGACGGGGCGTGATCATTAACATGACCTTGTCGGTCAGCGCCATGGCATAATGAGCAATATTTTTGGTAATTTGCCCCGGCAACTTTACTCTGTTCATTTGTTAATTTCCTTGGTGGCGCTAGTGTGTCATGTTGTTGAGCGATCACCGCTGAAGGCAACATGAGGGTAAGTAAGCTTAGTAGTACAATTATTCTGTTCATAGTGTTTTTAACCAATGGGAATTCTTGTCGATGAGTTAGATTAACGGCCTTAATCTTAAGAATCAATGCTATATGCTCTGTAGAAAAGTTTGGTAACAATTATTCCTCTGGTTGTAAATAATTGCTGGTTATTTGTTTTTATTTACCTATTGGTTTAGAAGCGTATTTTCCTCGGTTAGTTGTCTTCGTGTCCCTATGCCCAACCTAAAAACTAATTAATTAGTTGACATTGTTTCTGCTATCCACTACTTTAAAAACTAATTAATTAGGAGTTTAGTTACGAGAAACAAATCAAAGTAAATCAAAGATGTTGAAAAAAGCATATTGTTCAAACATTGTCTTAAGAAAACAGCTCACAGATAACAAGTCACTTAAGAGCAAATCGCCTTTAGCAGGATAGGAATTTACAAATGAAAAAAACACGACTATTTATGGTTACCCTGATATTAACCATTATTCATGTGCAAGCTAACGAGCTTACGTTAAATACAGGTGCAAATGTTAACTTTGATGCGGATTATTTTCCGTCGAAAACGACAGAGAATTATGGGGTTATATTGCTAACGGGTTCAAGTGGAGGCAAGGGTAATGAAATGGCTAAAAGAATTGTGAATATGGGATACCCAGTGCTTTCTCTCGCTTACTTTTATGAGGATATAAAAAGAAAGGTTTACCAACAACATTGGAGATGATCCCGCTTGAATATTTTGACGCGCCTAAAAAATGGTTGAAGGACAGGCTAGAAACACGCAACAATGGTGTCATAGTGATAGGTGTATCCAAAGGTGCTGAATTGTCACTGCTGCTTGCCTCAAATAATCAAGACTACAAGGGGGGTTATAGCCGTTGCTCCTAGCTCGGTTGTCTGGGCTGGCATATCTTCAGATAGTAGTTCTGAGCAATCAAAAGTATCAAGTTGGAGTAAAGAGGGTAAGGGGATAGCGTTTATTCCTTTGCAAATGAAATCCAGAAACAGGTTAAAAAAAGCAGGTTTGCGCAAATTATCTCATATGTTCGCAACTTCAATTGGTAATGCAGCTAATGTTGAAGATGCTTTAATTAAAGTTGAAAATATCAAGGCGACGACCTTACTTATTTCATCTTCAAATGATTATGTTTGGCCATCAAATGAAATGGCTTCTTATATCTGTTCGAAGATGAATGTTAACGAGACAAAGCATTGTACACACGTTAATTTTGAAAATGGGTCACATACGATGCAAATGGGACAAGAATTCAAGGCTGATGAAGTCCTGACTGGCGACATTGCTGATGTGACCAGAGAAATTGAAAACTTTTTAAATGGTGTGAATAAACAGAGTGAATAGTAATATCTTGCCTGAAGCGATGATTTCATATTATCAAGTAAATGTTTATTAGCTGTAGATGAGTTAACGATTTTGATCGAATGAGTAGATGAAAATTACTATTAGGTATTTAAAAAATATAGATTTATATTAATGGATTTGAACATGGATTTGAAAATGGATTTGAAAATTATCAATTATTCATCTAGTGTGTTTTTACAGGAAAGATTTTTGAGGAAGCGCAAGCTAAGGAAATGGGATGATAAAAGTATTAAGAACGAAACTTGACGTTTTAGATAAGGGATTAAATAAAATACTTTTGTCTGAAACCGAAAATATAAAAAGTGAAATCTCCAGGCATCAAAAAACAAAGCAACAGAGATTTTCGCCAAGTTATAACTATCGAAAGCTATCAGATTTAAAGTTGCATTTGGCCGATTTATTTAGCGATAAATGTGCTTATTGTGAGTCGAAATCGCTCGAAAAACATGCGACATTCGAACAATTCAGACCAAAAGGAGGGGCTTTAGGAAGTAACAAAGGATTTCTACCCTATCATTATGCTTGGCTGAGTTTTGAATGGGAAAATTTATATTGGTTATGTAGTCGCTGTAATTCAGCCAAAGCAGACAGATTCCCTATTTCCGGTGAACGTGCTGAAATTTTTTGCTCTGGAATAACATTAAAAAAAGAACAACCTTTGCTTTTAGATCCGTGTGATACCAAAGAGATCACCGCCGAGCACATAAGATTTTATAAAAATGGGCATTATTATCCGCTTGATAAAAAAGGGGAGACAACGATACGTATTTTAAGTCTGAATCGTTCTGACTTGGTGCGAAGACGATTTGATGCTTATTTTTATGTATATGAATTATGGACACTATTTAATAGTAATAAAATAAGATATGAACAATTTATAGCAGAGTTTAGTGCTGAAAATGAATATGCCGAAGCCCGGCGACAGACTTTAGCGGAGTTTTTTCACTACGATAGTCATAAAGTTGATGAGCCATGGTTTAAAGATATATGCAGTGTTTATAAATTAAGTACATTAGAAGTAATTGAAAATTTTACTTCCGATATTGGCATTAAAAACGATCAAAGTAACATTAACTTAACCAAGAAAAATGATTTTGACGAATATTTGATCAGGCCTAAATATATTAAGGCAATTAAGTTAGAGAACATTGGTCCGATAGGAACCTTGTCATTGCAGTTAGATAATATAGACAATCTAGATGATATTGGAAAACCTCCCTGGGCAATGATTTTAGGTGATAATGGTATTGGAAAAAGCAGTATTCTTAAGGCAATTACATTTGCTTTGCTGGGTAAAAAAATAAAAGAAGCTGATTTTAACAGTATTGTTAAATTAGGTGCCAAGCGGGCCTCTATCAGGGTTGAATTTCACCATGATTATCCTCCACTAAAAATTGAATGGTTCAATGGTGAAGTAATAAGAGAAGACTCTTCCGATTATGGTGGTGTTTTACTCTGTTATGGCTCAGTACGTTTGTTATCAAATAAACAGCATCAAAATAAAGAAACAAACAACTACTATTCTTATCTGAATCTTTTCGACCCCTACGAACCTTTGTCGCATCCTAAATCTGTAATATATGGGCTGGATGAAGAAAGGTTTAACTATTTTTCTATTGTTTTGAAAGAGCTGTTATCTTTAGATAAAAATTCTATAGTAGATCGAGAAAATGGAGATTTGAATTTAAACATTAACGGTAGAAGCATTCCGTTTGATAGTTTAAGTGATGGATATTCCTCTGTAGTTGCTCTTGTAGCTGATATATTTAATACGATAAAAACACTGAATTTTAATCGACCAGAAGATTTAGTGGGCATAGTATTAATAGATGAATTAGGCACACATTTACATCCATCCTGGCGAATGAAAATTGTCAGTGCGCTGAAGAAAACCTTTCCTAAAGTTCAATTTATCTGCACAACTCATGAACCCTTGTGTTTAAGAGGAATAAATGACAATGAAGTGGTTGTTTTAAAAAGGACCAAACGGCATAAAGTATATAAGGAAGAAAATCTTCCTTCTTTGTCCGGACTTAAAGTTGAGCATATTTTAACTTCACCACATTTTGGTCTTAAGTCTACGGTAGAGCCTGAAGTACATGATCTTTTTGAACAATATTACAATCTTTTAGCGAAGAACAAATATAAGGCTTTGTCTGGAAAAGAAAAAACAACATTAGAACAGTTGCGGAAACAAGTTTTTGAAATGGATGCCAAAAATGGAATACTAGGTTGTACAATGAGAGATAAGTTGATTTATGAAGCTGTTGATTTAGTCATCGCTCTTGAAAAAGAGCAGTCAAATAAAAAGTTCTCTGTGAGCGAAACACTTGCGATCACAATAAAAGAACTTCTTACTCAAGAGTTCGAATAATGAGAAAAGTCGATTGTTCAAAAATAGATAGGCCGAGCTGTCTGGATTACGATGATAAAAGTAGCCCGGCAAGCAAAGAGCTAAAAGGTGTCCTGGAAAAAATTGATTTAGATGGCGCAAAGATTAAGTACCAGGTATATAAGAATCTTGAGATAAAGTACTCTCTCGAAAAACTTTTTTTTAACAAGTGTGCATACTGTGAGACAAATTACTCGATAATACAGCCCGTTGATATAGAGCACTTTAGACCTAAGGCTAGCGTGAAAGTAGGTAAAAAAGTTGTTAGCAAAGGATATTATTGGCTTGCAGCATGTTGGGAAAATTTACTGCCATCATGCATTGATTGTAACCGAACTAGGAACATAGATTTTGTTCATGCTGATAGCAGAACTCTTTCCGGTAAAACAGGAAAAGGTAATCAGTTTGAACTTGTAGACGAGAATGAGCGAATTTTGAAATTTAATCATCGAAAAAAGTTATCGAATGTGAATATCAGCAGTTCTGTAGACAAAGAGCAGGCTTTATTACTTAATCCCAGATTTGATGAAGTTGATGAATATTTTGATTATTCTGATGAAGGGGTTATTACGGTATCAGATGGATTAACATGTGATATAAAGCGTGATAGAGCACAATCAAGTATTGAAACATATGGTTTAAATCGAGTCGAACTGGTATTTGCAAGAAAGCAAGTTCTTCTTCTTATCGATAATTATGTATTTTTGCTCAGAAAATTACTCCGGTATATTGATGATGAACAGTCGTCCAAACACAGGGCAATTCTGGAAGAATTTTCAGTGTATGTTACTAAGTTTATTCGAACTTTGCTAACAAATGAAAAACCATACTGTAGTATGTCTCGAAAGATTGTCAGGAAACGTTTAAAAGGGATTGTTGATTTATAACGGCTAAAATTAAATTACCTGAGCAGACTACAGAGGCAAGTAATTTTATTATTTATTGGAAGTAGTATTGATGAGGCGAGTCGGAAGAGGTTCGCTTTTTTCATTAGTAAAATAAGTAAAATAAGTAAAATAAGTAAAATAAGTAAAATCAGTGAAATTGCAAGAATACAAATTTAACTAATTAAAATGAATTATTTCTGTTATAGTGCCTCGGCTCTGGAAAAGGAGTGTTAATTTACTATGAGTTTTCTTCAATAAATTAACTTTTGATAAAACATTTTATCGATAAAATAATGTGTTTAAAATACAAACAAAGGGAGTTTGAAATGCCAATCAACAATATCATCATTTCTGTTGCAAGTTGTTTACTAGCCAGTAGCGTTATAGCTAAAAAAATCAATTCCCAAGTTCAAGTCAAGAATGAAGTAAATAATTTGCTTGTTCCAATTAACACCTAAATTTAACACGTCAAATATAAATCTTACTGTCGGTGTTGTAGCTCATCAAAGTGGCTAAATGGCATTAAAAATATCTGATTGTTTGTACTTTTATGGATAAATGTAACATCTGGATAAATTGCCTGATCGTTTTAACGAATATCTGCATTATGTCCGTAGTTTATGGCAAAGGTCTTCATAAACCTGACATTCCGCACCTAATAAAATATATATGTTTTTTATACGATTTTAGTGTAAAAAGTATACGATGCGTAATTGTTAGGCGACGCTATTTAAAATCTGATGCCATTTTTACTGAAAATCAACTCAGATTTTAAATCTCAGCTTTATGTGCG
>JABSOJ010000241.1 GCA_013216005.1 Alteromonadaceae bacterium
TTACGCATCGTATACTTTTTACACTAAAATCGTATAAAAAACATATATATTTTATTAGGTGCGGAATGTCAGATAAACAAGTTAAAAATCTATTTCACAGACGAAAAAAAACCAGACTAACGTCTGGTTTTCTAAAACGAACAACAAATACAATTAAGCGGTAGTATCAACCGCTGCAGCTTTAGACACCATCACCATTGCTGGACGTATTAAACGACCATTTAATTCATAACCTTTTTGCATTACGGCAATTACCGTATTAGGCGCAACACCTTCAACTTCCTGCATTGACATTGCTTGATGCAATTCAGGGTTAAATGGTTGATCTTGCGGATCTACCGCTTTTACGCCAAATTTATCAATCGCAGATAAAAAGCTTTGTAACGTTAATTCAACCCCTTCAGCAATTGATTTTTGTGCTTCATCTTCTGCATCAATGCTGGCAATTGCACGTTCCATATTATCAACCACAGGTAATAATTCAGCCGCAAACTTTTCCAAAGCAAACTTACGTGCTTTTTCAACATCTTGTGCAGAACGACGGCGAACGTTGTCTACTTCAGCTTTAGCGCGAATAACAGAATCTTTTTGATCAGCAACAGTTGACTGTGAAGCAGCCAAAGCAAGTTCAAGTTCATTTATCTTTTGTTGCTCTTCACTGATAGATTCTGCAGCAGTCTCAAGTTGAGCTTCTACCTGTTCTTCTGCTTGTTTAACGATTTCTTCTGCTGCTACCGCTTCAGGTGACATTTCTTCAGGTGAAACACCTTCCACATTATTATTTTCTGTTGACTGTGTTGTCATGAAAAACTCCAAAATATAACTTAGCTAGCAACTTAGCCAGCTCTAATAAAATAACGAATATGTGCTAATTATGGGGCTTTGTTTTTCTGATTCAAGCCGAATTTGCAAATGATTTTAAAAAAGTCAACTTTACAAGTCGATCAAATCCAGCGAAACTTCATATATTATAGAAACTTTAAGTATTTTGGCTTATGAAACAACTTTATAAAACTATCGGACTCATTGGTAAACCAAATCACCAAGGTGCAAGTGCCACCATTAAAGTCTTACACGATTATTTACACAGTAATAATTACAAAGTGCTTATTGAACAGACTGTCGCACAGTCATTAACTTTTGATGGTATCAACATTAATTCGTTGACTGAAATTGGCGAACAAGCTGACTTAGCAATTGTCGTTGGCGGTGATGGTTACATGTTAGGTGCCGCCCGCGTACTTGCTTGTTATAACATTGGTGTTATTGGTGTTAACCGTGGAAACTTAGGTTTTTTAACCGATCTGGACCCCAATACTTTACTAGAACCTTTGGAAGCAATACTTAAAGGTAAATCACGCTCTGAACAACGCTTTCTTATTGAAGCTGAAGTTTATCGCCATGGCAAACTGAAAAGCTCGAATAGCGCCGTTAATGAAGCCGTTTTACATGCGGGCAAAGTTGCCAACATGATCGAATTTGAAGTTTATATCGATGGCAGTTTCATGTTCAGTCAACGCTCAGACGGTTTGATTATTTCAACACCTACAGGCTCTACCGCATATTCAATGTCGGCTGGTGGTCCCATTTTAACCCCTAACTTAAATGCATTATCTTTAGTACCAATGTTTCCTCATACGTTAACCAGTAGGCCCATAGTAGTAGACGGTAATAGTGAAATAAAATTAGTACTGGCAAATGAAAACCATGAAAACTTGCAGGTCAGCTGTGACGGTCATGTTATTTTATCGGTAATGCCTGGTGATGAAGTTATTATCAAAAAAAGTAAATTCACTTTACGTTTGGTTCACCCGTTGGATCATGATTATTTTAATGTACTTAGAAGCAAGTTAAGCTGGGGTAATAAACTCTATTAGCAAAAACCAACAAAAACCAGAAAAAAAATCAATCAGAAATATAACGAAATTAATTAATCTCACCGATAGTTTATTCTTGTATTAATGAAACTTTTTTAACCAATATGCTTGCATAAAAACCGAATACTGTATAGATTAACAGTACTCGGTTATTTACTACTAGAGCATAATCATGTTATTACAATTAAACATCCAAAACTTCGCTATTGTCCGCTCACTTGATATTGACTGGCAACAAGGAATGACGACCATTACAGGTGAAACTGGCGCAGGTAAATCAATCGCCATTGACGCCCTTGGTTTATGTCTTGGGGAACGAGCGACCAGTAATGTTGTTAGACCTAATTGTAAAAAAGCAGAATTAGCCGCCAGTTTTGAAGTAACTAAAAACCGCCCGGCTAAACGCTGGCTGAAACAACATGACTTAATGCTTGATGAAGAATGTATTTTACGCCGTGTAATATCTGCTGAAGGACGTTCAAAAGCATACGTCAACGGAAGTCAGGTGCCACTCGCTCAACTGAGAGAGTTAGGACATTTATTAATAAACATTCATGGTCAGCACGATCATCAACTTATTGTAAAAGCTAATGAACAACGTCGTATTTTGGATGATTACGCCAATCACAAACACCTACTTGACGACGTGAAATATTATTACCAACAATGGCATCTGCTAACGAAAGAGCTGGAGCAGTTACAAAAAAGTAAAATACAACGAGAAGCACAGCAACAATTATTGCAATACCAAGTATCAGAATTAGACGAATTCAGCTTACAGCCAGATGAATTTAAAATATTAGAGTCTGACTATAAACGCCATAGCCACGCACAAGATATCTTAAATGAAACCCTGCAGAGCTTACAAATCTTATCGGAAAATGAGCAATTCAATATTATTGACTCTCTCAGGCAATGTTGTGACAGTATATCGTCATTAAGCCAAATAGATGGTCAATTAAGTAACATTGCCAATGTACTCAACGAATCTCTTATATCAATTGATGATGCGAATAATGATTTAAAACATTATTACGCTAGCTTAGAACTAGATCCTGAAGCATATTCAGCAATAGAAGAACGATATTCTCTAGCCGTTCAACTAGCCAAAAAGCATCAATTAGCACCTGAAAAACTTGTTGAACACCACGCACAATTAAAACAAGATCTTTTATCAATATCTGGTGATGAAACGCGTTTAATTAACGTGATAGACGAAATAGAAAAAGCAAAACAATCGTACCACGACTCAGCACTATTGCTTTCGTCCTCTAGAGAGAAATCAGCCAAAGCATTAAGCAAACTCATCAGCAAAAGCATGCAGGCGTTAAATATGCCACATGGACAATTTTTTATTGATATCCAACAAAACGATGTTAAATCAGTTATTGTCAATGGCATTGATGACGTAAATTTCTTAGTAAGCATTAACCCCGGCCAAGCACTAGAGGCGATGAACAAGGTTGCTTCAGGCGGAGAACTTTCAAGAATTAGTTTGGCTATGCAAGTGATCCTTGCTGACAAAGTGGTAATACCAACCCTCATTTTTGATGAAGTCGATGTAGGAATAAGTGGCCCAACCGCCGATATGGTTGGAACTAAACTTCAACAACTAGCAAAAAACACCCAGGTTATTTGTGTTACACATCTCCCACAAGTTGCAAGCAAAGGACATCAACAACTATTTGTAGCAAAATTAACCGATGGCGAACATACAGAAACAACAGTTACGGAACTTTCTGCACAATCACGCATCAAAGAAATTGCCAGATTGTTAGCCGGTAATACCATCACTGAGCACAGCATGGCGAATGCTCAAGAATTATTGGCTAGTTAGCTGAAGAAAATCCCATTAACTAGCAATATTTTTTGTTATAAGAAAGGAAAAAAACAAAGAAAATCAAAAATAGCTTTGTATCTATCGCCATGCTTAGTTATTATCCATTCTCAAATGTTATAGGAAGAATAAAAATAAATGTTGTCTCGAATTTTAACTGTTGTTCTAGTATTTTCCCTCGTCTCTTGTTCAAACTGGGTATTTCGTAGAGATATTCCTCAAGGTAATTATCTTGAACAAAAAGACATTAATAAATTGCAAATAGCCATGACTAAAGAACAAGTGAAATTTATTCTTGGCAGCCCTGTATTAGCTGATTCATTTAGTAACGACACCTGGCATTATGTTTATAAATTTAAGTCTGGTCGAAGCACTAAATTTGACGCAATGAAAAAATTTATAATTCAATTTAAAGATGAAAAAGTTGTTTCAGCTTCTGGTGATTTCGAAATACCTGAAAGCTTTTACACACCTATGATCAACTAAGAACGGATCAGCTACCAACTTTGATAGCTATCATGAAAAACAAATAATTAAATACAAAGACTTAAAAACACTTATTTAAAAACAAAAAACGGCTTAATTGCCGTTTTTTTTAACATTCTAAGCTCAACCCCTTATTTCAACTAATTGGTATTATAACCAAATTATTATTTTTCTTTCTGAGACCTTAACGGATTAACTCTACCACCGGTAGTTTTATCAGCTCGTCCTTCTTCTATTGCTTTTTCAGCTCTACGCCTTCTAACTTCTTTTGGATCTGCAATCAAAGGGCGATAAATTTCAATTCTATCGAGATCTTGTAATTCATTAGTAAGTTTAACCGCACGATTCCAAATACCAACTTTATTTACCGTTAAATCAATACCATCAAACAGTGTTAAAATACCTGATTGGTTAATAGCCTGCTCTACAGTAGTACCTTCCTTCACAGTAACTGATAATAATTGCTGCTGGTGAGGTAAACCATAAACAACTTCTATTGAAATATCATTAACTGTCTTACCCAAATCAGTTATTTCAATATTGGTTGAATCATTATTATTTGAATCATTATTTTTTACATCATCAGTCATTAAATTAGAATCCGACATTTGCACCATAAACCTCTTTAGCCCGCAAAGTAAAAGCTTGAACCATATTATTAGTTAAATGATTAAAAACCCGCCCAAAAGCTAAATCAAAAACTTTGTTGGAAAACTCATATTCCAAATCTAAACTTATTTTACAAGCATCTTCCGACAAAGGAGTTAAATTCCAACAACCGGTTAAGCGCTTAAAAGGTCCATCAACCAGCTCTAAAGTAACCTTTTCATTAGAAACTAAAGTATTTTTAGTAGTAAACCACTTTTTCAAGCCTCCTTTTGAAACAAGCAAAGCAGCAGTTACAGAACGTTCATCTTGCGAGATAACTTTGCTATCTCCGCAATCAGGTATAAATTGTGGATACGCTAATATATCATTAATTAATTGATACATTTCATCGACACTGTGCATTACTAAAGCACTACGGCTAATCGTTGGCATTAATCCCCCTGTTTTTTGAACAAGTATCATAACAAAACAACAGCAAAAGCTCACTACTTTGACAAATATTCAATTATTTTACATATTTTTCCAATTGTAGATTTCATTGAAAAATTATATACGTATAATGTCTATCACTATGGCAAAGAATAAAACTAAAAAATCAAATAGCAATACCATCGCACTAAACAAAAAAGCTCGTCACGAATATACCCTTGGCGAAAAATTTGAAGCGGGTATGAGCTTACAAGGCTGGGAAGTTAAAAGCATCCGCAGTGGTAAAGTCAATATTTCTGACTGTTACGTATTTATGAAAAAAGGTGAAGCATATTTGCTAGGAGCCGAAATACAAGCACTGAATGCAGCATCATCCCACGTGATCTGTGATCCTGTACGCGACCGTAAATTACTGTTAAGCCGAAAACAATTAGACAAGCTTTCTGGGCTAGTTGAACGTGACGGATTATCATTAATTGCCACCGCAATGTACTGGAAACATTGCTGGGTTAAACTTGAGTTCTATGTCGGGCGAGGTAAAAAACTGCATGACAAACGAGCTGATATCAAAGACCGCGATTGGGCAAGAAGCAAAGAACGGTTAATGAAACACGACAAACGTTAAGACTACTATTTAGGACAGTAATCATACAAAACTTGATTATATTTAACTCCCATTGTTAAATGATCAAAATCGCGTTAAAATAAACACTGTTAGCAAATTATTTATATAACGAACTAACAAATGTAAAAACTTTGGGGCGGATCTAGGATTCGACGAGATTCACGAAACCCAAGGTGCATGCCCAGGGGCGGTTGGCCTGGTAAAAAGCCGCAAAACTATAATTGCAAACGACGAAACGTTCGCACTAGCCGCTTAAGGCTAGCCATCCTCTCGTAGTCTCTCCTGTTGTCTAGAGAAGTGATGGTCACCCCAAATAGGATAGCGAGGGAAGCACGCTTAAGGCTGAACCGCGAAATAGTATTAAGCTCACCATGACGAAGCCTGTCGATTGGCGTCCAATTGGTTAAATAAATAATCGACTAAGCATGTAGTACCGAGGATGTAGGCTTTTCGGACGGGGGTTCGATTCCCCCCCGCTCCACCACACAATACCCTTTACAATCAATAGGTTGTAGAGGGTTTTTTATTTTAGTACCAGAAAAGTACCATGTAGAAATTTTTAAGATAAAAATCTAAGCTAAATTGTAACTAATATTTCATAAATCATTTATTATGACTCTTTAATTATGATAAATATTCTTTATTTACTATAACCATTAATTTCGGCATCTTTGATT
>JABSOJ010000242.1 GCA_013216005.1 Alteromonadaceae bacterium
GAGAATAATCTTAAAGTTTAAATTATATTCACTGTTAATTTACAAAACTGTTTAATTTAGACCCGTTTGCCCTGGTGTATAAATGTTTAATTATGTAGGAAGAGGGGGGACCAAATTTAGACTTATGCTAAAACCAAGGAGTATTGATGATATTCTTCTGTTAAAAAGAATTTATACTGCGGTTATTCGAGGTTCAGTCAGTTTGGCTAAATCTTTCCTAATTAATGTGAGCAACTAACATGAGTAATTAACATGAACAATTAATTTTAGCCAAACTTGTTTATTTTACGGTCTGTCTTTGATCATTCAGATTTCAGTAATTTCTTTTCCTGACGATAAAAGTAAATTGTTACGGCAATCAAGATGAATATAAAAGGCATACTGGTAAAGACAACCATGTTCCAGCCTGCTTTTAACAATATCCAACCAGCCATCAGAGAAGCAAATGCTTGAAAGCCAAATAAAATGAAATCATTAACTGCCTGAATTTTATGTCGTTCACAAGGTTTATAGCTTAATGGTAATAATGTCGTTCCTGCTAAAAAGAGGAAATTCCATCCTATGCCTAACAATATTAATGCCCACCAGAAATGCATCACTTGTTGTCCAGACAAAGCAATAAAGGCAACGCATGCATAAATTGTTGTACCCGCGAATAATAATGCTTTAAGTCCGAATTTTTTAACTAACCATGCTGTAAACAATGAAGGTAGAAACATAGCTGCTATATGGCTTTGAATTACCCATTTAGTATCAAGTAAACTATGGCTATGGATTTGATGCATACTCAGTGGTGTTGCTGTCATTAAATAGATCATTAAAGAATAACCAATGGCTGCTGATAAAATTGAAACAATGAAAATGGGTTGTTTAATAATAACCAGCAGTGGTCTTGCATCACCGGTATGTTCTGATCCTGTTGTCTTTGGATTTTTAAAGCCTAACATTAATATCATGGCGAATATGATCAAAAATCCCAACACTAAAAATGAACCGGAATAACCATAAGGCGAGCTTAATAAGTCTTTTGCGACAAAGGCAATTTCAGGTCCTAAAAAGGCAGTGAAAAGACCACTAAGCATCAGAATGGATAATACTTTAGGAATGTCATCTACATTATTTGTACTTTCTATCGCGGCAAAGCGTATTTGTTGAGAAAACGCAGAACCTGCGCCAAATAGTGTACTCGCTAAAACGAACAACTCAAAATTTCCAATTTTTGTTGCAAATAGTGCAAGCATTGAAGCGATAAGTAAACAGAACAGGCCGGTGAAAGTGGCAAACTTCCTTCCTTTCTTTTTGGCAATTAATGCAGCTGGAATAGACGTACTGGCAACACCTAAAATCATCATGGTTATTGGTAAGGTTACTAGGGATGGATCGCTCGCCATGCTGGTAGATAATATTGCACCGATAAATAGAATAATTGGAGATGCAGCCATAGCTAATGGTTGAGCCATAAACAATAACCAGATATTTCGTGGCAATTTAATGTATTTAGCTAAGACAAACGTTGTTAAAACCAGCAGTATTAGTGTGATGATAATATTAGAAAACATTGTACGTCCTGTGATAATGTATTTTATCTGGTAAAAGAAAGGTAAAACCCATTTTAACTTTCAACTTCTAACGTTCAACTTTCTATTTCCTAACTTTTTATTTCCTAATAAAGAAAATAATTATTTATAGAGAGTTAAGTTACAATACTCAAATTATTTACTTTAAGGGTATTTGTATTGAACCGTCATCTAATTATAGCACCAGATATTTTTGCTAAAACAGAATATTTATCATTGTTTGTTAAAAATATTTTAATGCAAGGAAATACCGTTAATGTTATTTACCCGTATAACAGTGAAAACGACCCTTTAGCAATAAAAGGACTAATAACAAAAGAAACAAAAATAACAAAAGAAACAGTAGAAAAACAAGCATACAATAAATTTATTCATCTGTGTGGTCATGAAAAGTACGCCCAAAAGATAAATAAGGCTATTGACGAAGCAAATCAATCAAATACTATTGATGAAATTATTTTGCTGGGGTTTAGTGTCGGTGCTTCTGCTATTTGGAAAGCGATTGGTACTGATACATTTATAAAGACTAAGGCGGGATGTTCTATTGAAACACAGAATAAAATAAAACATTTTGTTGGCTTTTATTCTTCACAAATAAGGAATAATCTTGAACTTGACCCTTCTTGTCCAACAACGTTGATTTTTCCAAAGCAAGAAGATCACTTTGATATTGATATTGTTATAGAAAATATAATCGATAAGAAAATGGTGACAGTGTTTAAAGTAAAAGCATTGCACGGTTTTATGAATCCGATATCTAAAAATTATTGTAAAATAAATGCCGAGGCTTTTAATAAAATATTAATTAAAACGGAACTACTTAGCAGTAAAAATGATTTTGTTAAAGCTATCAAAAATTCTAATCTATCATGATATACTGCTAGCCATCTAAAATGCTGTTAAAGAAACTTAAAGCTTATGTTGCCTCGGTTAGAACATCAATCGCTTATCTCTGAATTATATCAAGAATTTTCTACCTTATTAAAATCTAAAAACTTTACTGGTGATATAAATTGTTCATACGGGGCACGCTTAGCGGTGGCAACCGACAATAGCGTTTATCAACAACTGCCTCAATTAGTACTACATCCCAAATCTAAACAAGATATTGTTTTGATCACCAAACTTAGCGGTGAAGCCCAGTTTGCTGATATTAAATTTAGTGCGCGTGGTGGTGGTACAGGAACTAACGGGCAAAGTTTAACACCCGGCATAGTTGTTGACCTTTCAAAATACATGAACCGTATTTTAGAAATTAATGTTGAAGAAAATTGGATCAGGGTTGAAGCTGGAGTTGTTAAAGATCAACTGAACGATTTTTTACGTCCGCATGGTTTTTTCTTTGCACCCGATTTATCAACCAGTAACAGAGCTACAATTGGCGGCATGATTAATACCGATGCTTCAGGACAAGGTTCATTGGTTTATGGAAAAACTTCTGATCATGTATTAGCGCTTGAATCTGTATTAGTTAACGGTGAATTATTGTCAACAATGCCTATATCTGTTGAAGAAGCTCAGCAGTTAGCCCAAACGCAAACTTCTCATGGTCAAATAATTAAGCAAGTGCTTGAAAGTTGTGGTGGTGAAAACAGGGAATTGATCCTGACAAAATTTCCACGATTGAATCGTTTTTTAACTGGGTATGATTTAGAGCATGTTTTTAATGATGACTTAACCGAATTTGATTTAAGCCGGTTGATCACTGGATCAGAAGGTTCACTTGCTTTTGTTTGTGAAGCTAAACTTAACTTAACACCGATAGCAAAAGCTAAAACATTAATAAATATCAAATATGACAGTTTTGATTCTGCTTTAAGACATTCCCCTGATTTAGTTAAAGCTAAAGCAACCTCAGTTGAAACTATTGACAGCACAGTACTTAATTTAGCTAAGCAGGATATTGTATGGCATTCAATCAGTGATTTAATTACAGATGTGCCAGATAAAACAATGGATGGCATTAATATTGTTGAATATAACGGTGAAAGTGACGAGGCGGTTGCACAACAAGTTAAACTACTGACTGACCAGTTAGATATTGAGCTTGATAGTTCAAGCAACAAAGAATGCAACAAAGAATGTAATAAAGGTGTGATCGGGTATCAAATTACCTCAGATCTCGCCAGTATCGGTAAACTTTACGCAATGCGTAAGAAAGCAGTCGGGTTGCTTGGTAATACCAAAGGTACTCAAAAGCCATTAGCTTTTGCAGAAGATACCGCGGTACCACCTGAAAAACTAGCAGATTTTATAAGTGAGTTTCGGGAACTACTTGACGGTTATGGTTTACATTACGGTATGTTTGGTCATGTTGACGCTGGCGTATTGCATGTACGTCCAGCGTTGGATATGTGTGATCCGGAGCAAGAAAAATTATTACGCACAATATCAGATAAAGTCGTGGCATTAACCGCTAAATATGGTGGTTTAATGTGGGGTGAACACGGTAGAGGTTATCGTTCTGAATACGGGCCAGCGTTTTTTGGTGATCATTTATTCACTGAATTAAGAAAAATAAAGTCAGCATTTGATCCTTTAAATAAAATGAATCCTGGCAAAATATGTACGCCGTTTGAATCTAAAGAAGAGTTAGTGTCTGTTGACGGACAAAAACGGGGCTATTTTGATCGTCAAATACCGATCAAAGTTAAAGATTCATTCAGCTCTGCGTTAGACTGTAACGGTAATGGTCTGTGTTTTAACTACGATGCTGACAGTCCGATGTGTCCGTCGAGTAAAATTACCCGTGATCGTCGTCATTCACCCAAAGGGCGGGCTGGTTTAATGCGTGAATGGTTACGTTTATTAGAAAAGCAGGGCGTTGATGTTTTAGCGCTTGAAACTGATATTCAAGGTTGGTCTGTTAAACGAATTATTGATAACACCATAGGTAAGATTAAAATTCATTTCTCTAAAGAAAATAAAGATGATTTTTCTCATGAAGTAATGGAAGCAATGTCAGGTTGTCTGGCGTGTAAAGCTTGTGCTAGTCAATGTCCGATTAAAGTTGATGTGCCAGATTTTAGAGCGCGGTTTATTAATTTATATCATTCACGTTACATGAGACCACTTAAAGATCATCTGGTGGCGAATGTAGAAACGCTTGCGCCTTTGCTTGCTACTGCGCCAACAATAGTAAACAAAGTATTAAGTTCTAAGGTTTATGGTAAGTTATCAGCCAGCACTATCGGTTATGTAGATACGCCACTTCTGTCGGTTCCAACGTTAAAAAAACGAGTTAAAGATGCAGGTTATTGCGGCTTTGACTTAGCAAAATTACAAGCAATGACCGAGCAGCAACGCCAGCAGTATGTTTTAGTTGTACAAGACCCATTTACTTCATTTTATGACGCTGGCACTGTAGAAGCGATGATGCAGTTGATCAATAAAATGGGCTTTATGCCAATTCTTTTACCTTTTAAACCAAATGGTAAAGCTCAGCATGTAAAAGGATTTTTAGCTAAATTTGCTAAAACAGCGAAATCAGCCGCACAATTTTTAAATCAACTGCAACAATTATCCATTCCAATGCTAGGGTTGGATGCGTCGTTAGTTTTATGTTACCGCGACGAATACAAGCAAGTGTTAGGTGAAAAACGGGGCGATTTTAACGTACTGTTAGCTCACGAATGGTTATTAGCAGAAATTAATAAATCAGAAGATCTTTCAGTCGAAGGGAAGGTAAATGGGAAGGCAAAAGAGAAGACAGCAGAGAAGGAAAAGCTCAAAGAGAGTAACATTGACTATAAATTATTTGTCCACTGTACTGAAAAAACCGCTTTAGTAAATAGTGAAAATGAATGGGTGAAAATATTTACTCACTTCGGTTTATCACTGAGCAAAGTATCGGTTGGTTGCTGTGGCATGGCGGGTACTTACGGTCATGAAAAATCAAACTTTGAAAATTCAAAAGGATTGTTTGAAATGAGTTGGCAACCTAAATTGACTGATTTAAACAGTGAACAAATACTAGCAACTGGTTTCTCTTGTCGTAGTCAGGTGAAGCGTTTAACAAAGCATTTGGGCAGTAAAAAGGCTCGTCATCCAGTTGAGGCTTTGTTGGGAACGTTTGAATAGCTTTTTAGAACACCATTTTGTGTGAAAGAAGGGTTGAAGTCACAAGGTGGTGAGTAGACCGCGGGAACTTCCCCCACAGTCTCTCGCAGAACGGTACGTGAACCTCTCAATTTATATGTATTAGTTCCGACTTAATCTGACACTCGACTTGCAAAGTTGAGAGTTACCTACTTTGATAAAGGTGTCGAATCTTAATCAAAACAAAAAAGGTAACTCTCATGTTGAATACTAACAACCCGATCATTAAACATAAAGCTGGATTATTAAATTTAGCCACAGAGCTCAATAACGTTTCTAGAGCTTGTAAGGTTATGGGCGTGTCACGTGATACATTTTATCGTTATCAAGAACTCGTTGAAGAAGGTGGTCTTGACGCCTTGATCGAGAAGAATCGACGAACTCCTAACATTAAAAATAGAGTTGATGAAGCAACCGAAAAAGCAGTAGTACTTCATGCAGTAGATCAACCTGCCCATGGGCAACATAGAGCAAGCAATGAATTAAGAAAACAAGGTGTTTTTGTTTCAGGTAGTGGTGTTCGTTCAATTTGGATCCGTCATAGTTTAGAAAACTTTAAGAAGAGACTCAAAGCGCTTGAAAAGAAGGTTGCAGATGAAGGGATCATTTTAAGTGATGATCAAGTCGCAGCACTAGAAAAGAAAAAACACGATGATGAAGCGTGTGGGGAGATTATAACTGAACACCCCGGCTATCTTGGCTCTCAGGACACCTTCTATGTTGGTAATCTTAAGGGGGTTGGACGTATTTATCAGCAAACATTTGTCGACACTTATAGCAAAATTGGGCACTGATCAAATTAGTGGTATTTCGGTACACAGTTCGTAGTTTTAAAACACTGTACACACAACTATCCAGTA
>JABSOJ010000243.1 GCA_013216005.1 Alteromonadaceae bacterium
GTAGGATGGGTTAGCCGAAGGCGTAACCCATCAAAACACCAGCTTTAAAGACTATTATCAGATAGTTGCGTTCTACAGAGTGATGGGTTACGCCGTTGGCTAACCCATCCTACAACTATTATAGCAACACTTAACTGCTACATAGCCAATAGAATTGGTGCTATTTATACTGAAGTCGAATAATTAAAATTAGATTGATTGGCGGGCTTCCTGCATTAATTTCTTCATATCTCTGATCGCCTTTTCCAAGCCGTCAATTGCTGCACGGGCAATAATTGCATGACCAATATTTAATTCTATTATTTCAGGGATCGCGGCGATAGGTTTTACATTAAAGTAATTTAAGCCATGACCTGCATTCACTTTCAAACCTTGGTCATGAGCATATTTTATCCCTTCCGTTAATCTGATTAGCTCTGCTTGCTGGGCTTCTTCTGTTTCAGCATCAGCATAATGTCCGGTATGAATTTCAATAAAAGGCGCTTTACTTGCGATGGCTGCATCTATTTGCTGTTTATCCGCATCAATAAACAAACTGGTTTTAATGCCGGCCGAAGTTAATGTTTGAACTGCATTAGAAATTTTATCCAATTGCCCTTTTACGTCCAGTCCACCTTCAGTAGTTAACTCTTCACGCTTTTCAGGTACCAAACAACAAAAAACCGGTTTAACTTCACAGGCAATAGCCAGCATTTCATCTGTCACCGCCATTTCCAAATTCATACGGGTATGCAATGTTTCTTTTAAAACATAAATATCGCGATCTTGAATATGGCGACGATCTTCACGTAAATGCACCGTAATACCATCTGCTCCGGCATGTTCTGCAACAGATGCAGCATAAACGGGATCAGGGTAGTTTGTCCCTCTAGCTTGACGAAGCGTTGCAATATGATCAACGTTAACACCTAATAAAAGTTCACTCATGGCTTAATTCCCGTTTGTTATTGTTAGTTGATGCTAGTGTCCATCCCTAAACGAATGTCTACTGCGGACGAACACTAGTAATTCTTATTTCTTATTTCTTAATAAAGAGTTTTCGACTATTTAATGGTTTACCGCCAAGCAAATTATTGAAAACTTGCCGCATTAATATTTTATTACACCGTAATACAGCATATTGAGATAAATCTTGCTGAGCAATAGCTTGTAAATGCAACCTGTTATATTTTGGCAATTTCAGTTCATCAAATGAAGGTACAAAGCCTTGTTCAACAACATAATAAAAGCTATCAGACTCATATTCAAATATTGGCGAAAAATCTAATGAAAAACCTAACTCTTCAAGTAAATCTAATTCAAATTTTCTCAAAATAGGTTCTATTGACTGTTGATTTGTCAGAGCGATTAAACTTAATTGATAATGATGAAATAAGGCAGGACAAGCAATAAATTCCCCTAACAAGCGCACTAAAAGTTCATTTATATAAAAACCACTATATAAATGAACTCCTTTTAATTTGTATGACTTTTCTGATGCTTCAATTCTACTCAGATTTTTTAAACTGCTGCGGCCTTTTAATACCACATTCAGCGGGCTGAAAGGCTGTAATAAACCTTTTTTATTAGACTTGTTAGTTTTACCAGAATAAACAACTGCTGATACTTTTCCGTCGTGTTCCGTTAATAAATCAACAATTTGTTGATGTTCACGATAGGGACGACTATGCAGGACAAATGCCGATTGCTCAATGACCTCCATAATCAATTTCTACAAAATATGTAACCGATATTAACCGGAGTAATCATCACCATACCCTAAGCTTCTAAGCGCGCGTTCGTCATCAGCCCAACCTGATTTAATTTTCACCCAGGTTTCAAGAAAAACTTGCTGTCCAAATAACGTTTCCATATCACGACGCGCTTCTTGACCAATTGTTTTTAATCGTTCACCTTTTTTGCCTATTACCATGCGTTTTTGACTATTACGTTCAACCAAAATTAAAGCATTAATATGTAAAATACCTTTGTCATCTTGTTTAAACTGTTCAATTTCTACCGTAGTGGAATAAGGTAACTCATCACCAGTAAAACGGATAAGCTTTTCACGAACAATTTCTGATGCCATAAATCGACTTGAACGGTCAGTGATATGATCTTCAGGAAACCAAAAGTCAGCTTCTTTCAATGACGAAAAGCAAAGTGCTTTCACTGTATCAACATTGTCACCTTTACTCGCTGAAATAGGCACAATTTCTTGAAAATCTAATTTTTTACCGAGTTTTTGCAGATGTGGTAAAAGCGCTTCTTTGTCTTTAACATTATCAATTTTGTTAACAATCAAAATGCAAGGTGAACCACTTTTTTTAATTTTCCCCAGTGTTAATTCGTCGTCTGTTGTCCAGTGTGTTCCTTCTACAAGAAAAAGAACCAATTCAACTTCAGCAATTGAACTGCTGGCCGCTCGATTCATTAAACGGTTAATGGCCCGCTTCTCATCAGAATGCAAACCCGGAGTATCAACCAAAACAGCTTGATGGTTGCCTTCAGTTAATATACCTAAAATACGATGTCGGGTAGTTTGCGGTTTACGAGAGGTTATACTTATTTTTTGACCAAGTAAGCTGTTAAGCAAAGTTGATTTACCAACGTTAGGGCGTCCAACGATGGCGATGAGACCACAGTGAGTTGTTTCAATTGTCATGATGTTTTACTTTTTAATCTTATTTTCGAGAATAAGTATATCTAATACTTGTTGTGCTGCTGCTTGTTCAGCTTTGCGTCGACTTGTGCCTTTAGCAATAACTTCGGTTTTAAGCACTGATGTTGTACAACAAACCGTAAACTCTTGATTATGTGACTGTCCTTTAATATGAATAACTTCATAATTAGGCAGCGCTATTTTTCTTCCTTGCAAATATTCCTGTAGACGGGTTTTTGGATCTTTTTGTTCATTGCCAGGTTTTATAACAGCCAGTCGCTGAGAAAACCAGGACAAAATTAAGCTTTTACAGCGTTCTATATCAGAATCTAAAAAAACAGCTCCAATAATAGCTTCTACAGCATCCTCTAAAATAGATTCCCGTCGATGCCCGCCACTTTTTAATTCTCCCGGCCCTAAAATAAGGTGGTCCCCTAAATCAAAACCACGCCCTATTTCAGCTAACGTTACACCTTTAACTAAACTTGAGCGCATTCGCGTTAAATCACCTTCGTCTTGTTCAGGAAACATATCATACAAAGCTTGAGCAATAACGAACCCTAAAATGGAATCACCCAAAAATTCGAGTCGTTCATTATGATCACCTTTAGCACTACGATGTGTTAAAGCCTGGGTTAACAACTTTGGCTGTTTAAAAGTGTAACCCAACCGCTTCGTTAATCGAGCAATGGCTATTTTCTTATTTTCTGAACTGAGCTTTTTCACAGTTAATTAATTCCGCCTAAGCGTTCAAAACGTACACCAGTTGGTATCCAGTGCGGCAACAAACTATCTTGAGGTCTATCAAAATCAAAACTCATCCAGATTAGTACCGCTTCACCAACAAGATTCTCTTCAGGAACAAAGCCCCAGAAGCGACCATCTAAACTATTATCCCGGTTATCACCCATCACAAAATAATGACCTTCAGGAACAGAAAATTCATCCGGCTCTGTACCTGGTTGTTGATGATAATGAGTCGTACGAGACAACGTTTGGTTATTGACTAAAATATCATGCGTTTTATTTGGCATAACCGAGCTATAGCGTGTCAATTGATACGGACCATCACTATATTCATCATTATTTATTAAATTTTGTACAACAGGTTCAAATTCAGGACACTTTTTGTCTGATTCCTGACAAGCTACCTTAATATAAAGTAATTTATTACGATAAATAACCCGATCACCAGGTAAACCTATCACCCGTTTTATGTAGTCAATTTTAGGATCGTTAGGATACTTAAAAACCACTACGTCACCACGTTCTGGCAAACCAATTTCTATAAATTTGTTACGGGCAACAGGATCACGTAAACCATAATTAAATTTATTAACTAAAATAAAATCACCATCGAGCAAAGTTGGCATCATTGAACCTGATGGTATTTGAAATGGTTCATACAAAAATGATCGTAAAATCAGTACAAAAGCAATTACTGGAAATATTTGCACCGCGGTATCAACTACAGCCGAAGGCTGAGTTATTGTTGTTTTTGCCTCATCAGTTAATTCACTACTACACTGACTTTGCGCATCAACAAGATTTATTCTACGCTGAGGAGCCAAATAAAACTTATCTGCCAGCCATACCAGTCCTGTGACAGCAGTAAGTATCACTAAAAATATTGAAAAATAAACAGCCATAAATTCCCTAATTATCCATTGTGTTGTTCTTTTATCAAGAACATTTATGTATCTAGTTTAAGAACCGCTAAAAACGCTTCTTGCGGCACTTCAACGTTACCGACTTGCTTCATGCGTTTTTTACCGTCTTTTTGTTTCTGTAACAACTTTTTCTTACGACTGATATCACCACCGTAACATTTCGCAGTCACGTTTTTACGTAATTGCTTAACCGTAGTTCTTGCAATAACGTTGCTACCAATTGCTGCTTGAATTGCAATATCAAACATTTGACGATGTATAAGTTCTTTTAGCTTATCAACTAATAAACGACCACGGGCAATTGAATTAGCTCTATGTGTGATCATCGCCAGAGCGTCAACACGATCACCATTGATCATTACATCAACTCTAACCATATCCGCGGCTTCAAAACGAATAAAATGATAATCCAGTGAAGCGTAACCTCTACTGGTAGATTTTAATTTATCAAAAAAGTCCATCACAACTTCAGCCATTGGTAATTCATAAGTTACTGCGACTTGATTTCCATGATAAATAAGATCTTTCTGTACTCCTCGTTTTTGAATACATAACGTAATTACATTACCTAGATATTCCTGCGGCACCAAAATATTAGCTTGAACAATAGGTTCACGAATTTCATCTATATTATTAAGAGCGGGCAAATCAGCAGGGTTATCAATTGATAAAACTTCACCGTTGGTACAGGCAATTTCATAATTTACTGTTGGAGCAGTGGTTATTAAATCAAGATCGTATTCTCGTGCTAAGCGTTCTTGAATAATTTCCATGTGCAACATGCCAAGGAAACCAATTCTGAAACCAAAACCTAACGCGGATGAATTCTCTGGTTCAAAAAATAATGAAGCATCGTTCAGGCTTAATTTATTCAACGCATCACGGAAATTTTCAAAATCATCTGAGCTGATCGGAAAGATCCCCGCATAAACTTGCGGTTGTACCTTTTTAAACCCAGGTAAAGCTGTTTTGGCTTCTTTCTTAAAAATGGTTAGCGTATCACCCACTGGTGCACCGTGAATTTCCTTAATGCCCGCAATAACAAAACCAACTTCACCTGTTTTTAAAATTCCAGTGTCCGTTTGCTTAGGGGTAAAAATTCCGACTTTATCTATAATGTGGGCTTGCCCGGTAGACATTACCAACATTTTGTCGCCTTTTTTCACAACACCATTCATTACTCTGATTAATGAAACCACACCTTGATAATTATCAAACCATGAATCAACAATTAAAGCTTGTAACGGACCGTCAGGATCACCTTCAGGTGCAGGAATATTTGCAACAATAGTTTCCAGTACATCTTCAATGCCGAGACCTGTTTTAGCAGAACAAGTAACAGCATCAGTAGCGTCAATCCCTATAATGTGTTCAATTTCTTCACAAACCCGATCAGGATCAGCTTGAGGCAAATCTATTTTATTCAAGATAGGTAATACTTCGAGATCCATTTCAATGGCCGTATAACAATTAGCCACTGTTTGAGCTTCTACGCCCTGCCCTGCATCTACAACTAACAAGGCACCTTCACAAGACGCTAAAGAACGGGATACTTCATAAGAAAAATCAACATGACCTGGAGTATCAATAAAGTTAAGTTGATAGATTTCACCATCTTTAGCTTCATAATCTAACGTTACACTCTGCGCTTTAATGGTTATACCACGCTCTCGCTCAATATCCATAGAATCAAGAACCTGCGCTTCCATTTCACGTTCTTGCAAACCGCCACAATGCTGAATAAGACGATCAGAAAGCGTCGATTTACCGTGATCAATGTGTGCTATAATTGAAAAGTTTCTTATGTTTTTCATTTTTAAGTAATTTTCTCTTCTTAAAATCCTGCTAAATTTAAGCGGGGTACAAACTGGGTACAAGAAAAGAGAATTAATATAAATCAATTAAACTCATCACTTGTTACTATATCTGTGAATTATACAAGAAGTACTCATTGAAAAGCTATAAAAGTTATTGCTGACCCCAAGTTATCCCTAAATTGTTTGTATTTTCCCGTACCTGCTTAGCTCAATTATTTTAAAATAGCCATTAATAAAACGCGATCCTAAATAAATACAGAGGAAATATCCTGGAAAAATAATCCCGTCTAACGCACAAGCCATTCCCAGATCTAAAAATTTGGCTCTGTTGTAGATAATTGTTGTCCCTTCAAATGGAATTAAACTCAACCCTTATATCTAGGACTCTGTG
>JABSOJ010000244.1 GCA_013216005.1 Alteromonadaceae bacterium
TTATTTGCCTCTTGCTTAGTTTGTTTTTAGCGTAGGGTGGGTTAGCCGAAGGCGTAACCCACCAATTTATTATTTGGCAGTGTATTGTTAATGTTGGATAATTTATTGGGTATTGGGTATTGGGTATTGGGTATTGGGTATTGGGTATTGGGTTTGTGATGGGTTACGCCTGTGGCTAACCCATCCTACGAGAAGAAATTATTTATTCTAACAAGTTAATAAAAAAGGCCATTTCCAGCGCTTTTTCTTTCAAACTTTTAAACCGGCCAGACGCGCCGCCATGCCCCACATCCATATCTGTTTTAAAGAGTAACAGGTTGTTGTCTGTTTTTATTTCCCGCATTTTGGCAACCCATTTCATTGGTTCAAAATATTGTACTTGTGAGTCGTGTAATCCCGTGGTTACTAATATGTTCGGGTAGTGTTGTGCGCTGATATTGTCGTAGGGTGAGTAGTTTAATATTGTTTGATAATGATCTGCTTCATTAGGGTTTCCCCATTCGTCATATTCATTGGTGGTTAATGGAATGCTTTCGTCCAGCATGGTGGTTAAAACATCCAAAAATGGTACGTGACAGCCAATGCCCAGATAAAGTTCGGGTGCCTGATTTATTACCGCTCCCATTAACAGGCCACCAGCACTGCCGCCTGAAGCAAATATTTTGTCGCTGGCGCCGTATCCTTGTGCTACTAAAGCTTTAGTTACATCAATGAAATCGTTGAAGGTATTTTGTTTATGTTCTTTTTTACCATGATCATACCAATGTCGGCCAAGCATTTCTGAGCCGCGAATATGAGCGATAACGTAAACAAATCCCCGGTCTAATAAACTCAGCATCTCACTGGAAAAAGAGGGATCGAAAATAATACCGTAAGCGCCATAACCCTCTTGTAATAAAGGATTAGTACCGTCTTTTTTAAAAATATCGTGGCGATAAACGATTGATGCCGGCACGGATACTCCGTCTCGTGCGGTGACTGAAATACGCTCAGAGCGATAATTATCTGGATTAAAATTGCCTAAAACTTGTTGCTGTTTAAGTAATTTACGTTCACCAGTGGCTAAGTCGAAATCATAATGTGTAGAGGGGGTTGTCATACTTGAATAATAAACCCTCACACTGGTGCTTTCAGGCTCAGGATTATTGCCAAGGCATGCGAAATAACAAGGATCATCAAATTCTAACGGGTATTGGTCGGCGAGTTTATTGTCACTGATTTTGTGTACTATAAAGCGAATTTGTCCTTGTTCACGCTCTGACAGTACAATAAAGCCGTTGAATAATTCTACGTCTTCTAATAATACATCGTTGCGATGGGCAATTATTTCTTGCCAATTGTTTTTGTCTGATACTTTATCAACTGCTACTTTCATTAAACGGAAATTTTTGGCTTGCCAGTTAGTCACAATATAAAACCAGTCTCCCAGTTTATCGGCGGAATATTCATGTTGTTCCTGATGTTCAACTAGTTGGGTAAATTCACCATCAGGATCATCGGCATTCAGTTGGAAGGTGTTGGTAGATTCAGTGGCATGCAAATCGATAAATATTATTGATTCGTCACGACTTTTACTCAGGCTCATGTAAAAACTGTGATCATCTTCCTGATAAACGAGTACATCGTCCGCTTGATCTGTGCCTAGTTTGTGACGGTAAACTTCTGTGCCAAGTAAGGTTTCAGGATCTTTTTTTACATAAAAAACCATTTTATTATCACTAGCCCAAACAATTTGTCCTTCGGTTTGCAACAGTACGTCAGGTAAATAGTTATTCGTGTCTTTACTATCAAGATCTTTAAATAAAATATCGTAAATACGACGACCGTCAGTGTCTTCAGATAACGTCATGAATTGGTCGTTAGGGCTGATGGAAATATCTCCCAAATCATAAAACTCGGTGTTTTTTGCCCGTTCATTTACGTCTAATAACAGGGTTTTATTTTCGCTGTTATTCTCGGTATTAATTTCACTTTTATTTTCACTTTGTTCATTTGCAGTAGTGTCTGAATTATCAGCTGCTGATAATTTTTCAGTGAGGAGGCTTTCAGCAAGGTAGCTGTCAGCACGGTAGTACCGGCAATATTCTTCCTCACCGCTGATTTCTGAGTGATACCAATATTTTCCATCTTTGGTTGGAATGGAATTATCATCTTTGACAATCCGTCCTTTTAATTCGTTAAATAAACTGTCTTGCAATGGTTTTTGTTGGGTGAGCATTGCGTCAGCATAATTATTTTCAGCTTCCAAATGGGCTAACATTTCTTTGTCTGAACGACTGTCATCACGCATCCAATAATAATGATCAACTCTGCTGTGATCATGATGGATCATTTCATGCGCCATTTTTTTTGCAATGGGTGGATTTTGTCGAGATGTTTTATTTGTATTGACTGGCATTAATTATAATCCTTTGCTTAAAGAAGACGGGCGGCGGGGGTCTGATGAACCGTAAACACCTTTGTCAGTGATCCTGATACTTTGCGTGCTACCCATTGATGATTCAATTTTAATTTTATGACCCTTGGCCTTTAACAGGGAAATGGTGTCTTTGCTGATACCTTTTTCTACGCGCAAATAATCAGGCAGCCATTGATGATGTATTCGGGGGGCGGCAGATGCTTCAGCAATATTCATTTTATGATCAATTACATTCATTATTATCTGTAAAGTGGTGGTGATAATACGCGAACCTCCGGGACTGCCGGTGATAATGTAGGGTTTGTTATCTTTGAGTATGATCAAAGGTGTCATTGAACTCAAAGGTCGTTTGTACGGTGCAATGGCATTGGCTTTGCCGCCAATTAAACCGTAACCGTTGGGAGAACCCGGTTTAGCGGAAAAATCATCCATTTCATTATTAAGTAAAATGCCGGTTCCTTCTGCAACCAGTCCTGAGCCATAGCTAAAATTAAGCGTGTAGGTATTTGAAACCGCATTGCCGAATTTGTCGATAATGCTAAAGTGAGTTGTTTCATTGCTTTCGTAAGGTAACATTACCCCCGGTGCAATATTTTTGCTTAAATTTGCTTTATCCGGATTAATTTGAGCGACCAGTGTTTTGGCGTATTGTTTAGCTAATAATCCAGATACAGGTACGTCAATAAAGTCTGGATCTCCAAGATATTTACTGCGATCAGCATAGGCCCGTCTCATTGATTCTGCCATTACGTGAATGGTATCGCTGGTATTGTGGCCCATTGTTTCAATGGGGTATTGCTCTAACATGTTCAGCATTTGTATTACATGAACACCGCCTGAAGAGGGTGGTGGCATCGATGTTATTTGATAACCCCGGTAGTCACCCGTTACCGGTTGGCGTTCTACTACTTTATAATGGTTGAAATCATCTACAGACAGTACACCACCCGCTTTTTGTACCGCAGTGCTGATTTTTTTTGCAGTACTTCCCTGATAAAAGCCTTTGTTACCTAGTTTTGCTATTAACGCTAAACTATTGGCTAAATCGGTTTGAAATAATCGTTCACCGGGTTGGTAACTTGTGCCGTCTTTTTTGTAAAAAATTGAATGCGTGCTGGGCCATTGTCCTAAACGCTTGTACATGGCGTTAAGCGAATTAGCTAAATCGGCGGTGATAATGATGCCATTTTTGGCAAGATTAATTGCAGGAGCCATTACTTCTTTACGACTCATGGTGCCATATTTCGACAGGGCGTGTTCCATTCCCATAACGGTTCCGGGAATTCCGGTAGCTAAACCGTGAAAGCGGGACAGTTTTTTGTCAGGGTTGCCGTTTTGATCCAGAAACATATCCGGATGCGCTTTAAGTGGTGCCATTTCACGATAATCGAGCGCAATAGTGCGTTTTTCATCGGCAAGATAAATCATCATAAAACCACCACCGCCAAGGTTACCGGCACGAGGTAAAGTCACTGCCAGGGCATAACCAACGGCTACTGCGGCATCAATTGCGTTGCCACCTTTTGCTAAAATATCAACACCAATTTGAGTCGCCAGCGATTCCTGGCTGGAAACCATGCCTTCTTTTGCCCATATTGGATGATGCCGTGCCATTTCGCTGTAAATAGCTTGTTGGTATTGGGCTCTATTGGTACTGTTAGCGGTTTCGCTGTTTTTTGGGGTAATGGTATTTGTTGCTGCCTGTGCTGGAAATACTAAAGTGAAAGCACATACGCAGATTAATGTTAGTTTGTTAATGCTTAACAAAGGTTATTCCTTATTACTTTTATTAGGGTTAATAGCTGAATAAGCTGCATTGTAATTTTGTTGTGGTCAATATACCTGATCCATTGATTTAATTTTATTTGTTTTTAACAAAATTTAATTTACACAAGGTTAATTTTAATTAAGGTTAAATTAAATAACCCTTTTTAAACCTTCATTCGTTTATAACTTTAAATCAGATAAAACGTTAATGGAGCAGGCAAGATGAAACAATCAATTCAAATCGTAATATATTCAATGGCGTTCGTTTTAGTTTCTTGTGCGCAAGATGGGCAAGTTGATAAGCGCGCGGAAGAAAATATAAATGAAGTTGAACAGGTTAAGCAGATTGAACAAGTTAAAGTTATTAATGTCGAAGAGGGAATGGTTAGCCACCCTTATCAACGTATTGACATTATAAAACCTGCAGATAAAGCGTCTTCTGTAGTTACTCAAAGCATAGTGAAATCAAGAATGAATGATTCAAGAGAAAAATATGTGTCAAAAGGTAGAATGGTGCTGATTAAAAAACATTCAACTATGGGTTATATTGCCCCCCCGAATATTTATCCAGAAAGCTATGCACAAAGCTATACAAAAACTAATACAGAAACTAATACAGAAAAGTACTCACACGTTGATGATAATCCCACCAAGTTAGTCAATCAACAGCCGGTATCAACTTTTTCAATTGACGTTGATACCGCCTCTTACGCTAATATTCGTCGAATATTGAATCAGGGAAGGTTACCGCGACATGATGCTGTGAGAGTTGAAGAGTTTATTAATTATTTTTCTTATGATTATCCTCAGCCCGCATTTTCTCATCAAGTAAGGTCTCATCAAGAACCTTCTTTCCCAGAGCCTTTGCACCAAGAGCAAAAGCCTTTTTCTGTTTACACTGAAGTAGCACCAAGCCCGTTCAATAAAGATAAGTACCTTATTCATATTGGCATACAAGGAAAAAAAATAATAAACAGTGAAAGGCCCGCTTCAAATTTAGTGTTTTTAATTGATGTTTCTGGTTCGATGAACAATCCAAATAAATTGGGTTTGTTAAAAAATGGTCTAAAAATGCTAACCAATCAACTAAATAAGCAAGATAAGGTGGCGATAGTAGTTTATGCGGGTGCAGCAGGCACAGTACTTGAACCTACATCAGGCGATAAACATTACGCTATTACTGATGCTTTAGCGCGTTTATCAGCGGGTGGTTCAACTAACGGCGGGGCTGGTATTCTTGCCGCGTATAATTTAGCGCGTCAGTCATTTATTGACGGAGGTATTAACGGGGTTATTTTGGCTACTGACGGTGATTTTAATGTCGGTACAGTTAATCAGAATGCATTGAAAAACATGGTTGAAGAGCAAAGACAATCCGGAATTTATTTAAGCATATTAGGTTTTGGTCGCGGTAATTATAATGATGCGTTAATGCAGGAATTAGCTCAAAATGGTAACGGAAATGCTTATTATATTGATACTTTAAATGAGGCTCGTAAGGTGTTAGTGGAGGAATTATCTTCAACGTTAATGACAATTGCTAAAGATGTAAAAATTCAAGTGGAATTCAATCCTGAAACCGTAAGTGAATATCGCTTGATTGGTTATGAAACAAGAGTGTTAAAACGTGAAGATTTTAACAATGATAAAGTTGATGCGGGTGAAATTGGTGCGGGACACACAGTTACTGCTATTTATGAAATAAGTTTAATAAACGGTAAAAACAAATTATTTAATCCTTTACGTTATAGCTCATCAAATGATCATTCAACGGGAACTAAGCCAGAACAAAAGTCAGAACAAAAGCCTGAACAAAAGTCAGAAAAAGTTAATGAAAGAGAACTGTTGAAAAAAGAACTCGCGTTTTTAAGGTTACGTTATAAATTGTCTGAACAAGATGAAAGTAAGTTGATAGAATTTCCAATTATAATGTCAGACATTAAGTCAAATTTACAAGCGGCTAGCAATGATTTTAAATTTTCTGCAGCTGTTGCCGGTTTTGGTCAATGGTTGCGAGGTGGCAAAAACCTTTCTACAATGAATTTAGGCAGAGTGATTTCTTTAGCACAAAACGCTAAAGGTAACGATAAAAATGGTTACCGGGGAGAATTCATTAATATGGTAAAATTAGCACAAGCGTTAGAGCCCAGAGTGTCGAAGTCCAGCTTGCCCAAGAAATTTGCTAATCCACCAGTAAATGGGGTGATGGAACCGAAAGCGCATTTTCAACTGATCAGTCATTAGGGTAGAAAATTTTAATTAGTGCCCGAACGAAAAGTCAATAGCCATTGCTACACATGGGCTGTAGCGATTAATTCAAAACGAAGATTTA
>JABSOJ010000245.1 GCA_013216005.1 Alteromonadaceae bacterium
GTAAACATCATACTTTGTAAAGTCAAAAACTGGTAAATTGAATATCCCCAAAAGCACGAGTTTTCGACAGCCTAGAGTAAACCCGTTATTTCAACACCTATCGTTTATTAAACACTTATTTTAACGTTAACCTAATGTATTAATTTAAGGTGATAACTGGAGATATTAATTTGAAATGACAAACACAGTGAAACAAGCTTCTCTTTATCAAATCCAGAGCTGGATGAAAACAGTTCTGACCGAGCGCGGCGATTTAAAAGAAAAATTAGAAACAGCAGCTGCACGAGACGGATTACTTATAGAAAATGTGATTAAAGGTACAGAGAATATATCGGTTCATCTACGTCTTGATATTTACGCTGCTGGCTATGTTATGCGGTTGGTTGAATGCTTAAAAAACGAATTTCCTATACTTTCCACTTTTATGGGAGAAGCGTTTTTTGAGAATTTTGCCAAAGCTTACATTGTTACTGTGCCTTCAAACAACTGGAGCCTGTATTCTTTAGGAAAAAGATTTGCCGAATTCCTCAAAAATACCCAGCCACAATTTCAAGATATTCCTGAACAAATGGCCTTTATCGCTTTACCTGCACAAATAGCACTTTTAGAACGAGCACGTGCAGAAGTACTTCTGGCAAGAGGAATTGAAAATACGGTTCGCAGCCCAACCCTTGAAATCGGAGTCGACCTTTCCTTCCTGCAAGGTGAAATGATGCTACAAGTACCCCCTTGCCTACAATTACTACCGCTGGACTATCCTATTCTGGAACTAGTAGCAAATATCGAAAAATCACATGATCTAAATAAGCCTCTTCTTAATATACCAAAGTCAGGAGAAAGTTTGCTGGCAATCACCAGAGTAGATTATCAGGTAACAACTACCGAGTTAGCATACTGGCAATTTTCATTTTTATCACAGTGTACTGAGCCTATTTCAGTCGAACAGGCGATAAACGCCACAGCACTAAACTGTTCAATGAAAACAAGTAAATTAATAGCCAAGCTATTTCTTTGGTTGCCAATAGCAGAAATAAGTGGATTTTTAGTTTTACAATAAATGTTTCAGTGCGTTTGCTGCACGTTAAGAAAACAAATTCAATTGAGCATCGGTGATCTCACCAAAACTGGTATTTATGAAGGGCAAAATAGCATCAGCAACCGCCATTAGTTGACGATCAATATAAAATTGATAATCAAGCAGGGCCGATAAGTGCTCTTTGGTTTGTGGTCCATTAAGGGTAATATAATATTCGATCCAGCCTCTATTTTGGTACCTCAACGGCTTGCCTTGCTCGGTATTCAACCTATCTGCAATTCGCGCGGCTTTAACATGAGGAGGAACATTTTTTACGTATTCCGACAGTTTTCGGCGAATACGTTTACGGTAAATAAGCAAATGATCAAATTCACCGGATAAGGTTTTTTCTTTAATTTCTAAAATATATTCCACCACGGGCTGATTATTAAAAACCTTTTTATAAAGTTCCCGTTGAAACATTTTAGCCAACTCAGTCCAGTCAGTGCGTACACTTTCTAAACCTTTAAATACCATGTTTTGCTTATTTTCATCATCAAGTACTAAACCGGCATAACGTTTTTTAGTGCCAATATCTAAACCACGTATCGTTGGCATTAAAAATTTAGAAAAATGTGTTTCAAATTCAATCTCTAAATGACAAGTTAATTTATAATCATCTTCAATGATCCTCTGCCATTTAGCATTGATGAAATTTTGTAACTCTTTACCTAGCGCCCTGCTACTTTGTAATGATTTATCTGTACCAACATGAACAAAAATTGAATCAGTATCACCATAAATTACTTGATAACCTTTCTCTTCAATCCACCGTTTCGTGGTTTTCAATAAAACATGACTTCGTTTGGTGATTGAGCCGGATAAGCGAGGATCGAAAAAACGACAACCATTCGAGCCAAGAACCCCGTAAAAAGAGTTCATGATAATTTTAATCGCTTGCGATAAAGCAGCATTTTTTTCTTGTTTTGCTTTATCGCGTTCTAACCAGAGACTTTCAATTATCGCTGGTAGAAAATGCTGTTCCCGTGAAAAATAGGCGCCATCAAATCCTTCTATTGAGCAATCGACCTTAGAACCATCTACCTTATAACCATCTAGTTCAGAACCATCAACCTCAGAAGTATCTACTTCAGCACTATCAACCTCAGAACTATCAAACTCAGAAGCATCTCCACCGGAAACATCAACTTTATCCGTTTGAATAGCTTTATTATGCTCAAGCAAGCCTTCAATTAGCCCCATAGGATCAATTTTAAAGGTACGAATAATGCTCGGGTACAAGCTTTTAAAATCTAACACTAAAACATTATCATAAAGTCCCGGTAGTGAATTCATGACATAACCGCCGGGTGAAATAAGATCAGATTCACCATCCCCCATATTTGGCGCAACATATCCACTTCGATGCAATTTAGGTAAATACAAATTGGTAAATGCCGCCACTGAGCCACCTACTCTGTCGATTGCCAACCCGGTTAATTTTGCCCTTAACATCGCAAATTCAAGTAATTGTGTTTTCTCGAAAATCAACCAGACTAAACGGCAATCTTCCAAATTGTAAGCCGCTAATGCAGGTTTATTATGATTAAAATTGTCGGTTATTTCTTGAATTCTATTTTCAACATCAACAACTTTTTTTCCTATTCCCAATAAAGCATTTGAAACAAAATCTAAAGAAAAACTGGCAAAGTTATATGTCGCTGTTCTTAATAAATCTATGCCATCAAGCACAACACGGCCGGATATTTCCATATATTTTTGGTCACTGTTTTTATTTTGCCGCCAATATGGTGGCTTGCCGTCCCGACCGATAGCAAAAATAATACCATGTAAATCACAGCGTTGTTGCAACAACACCATATCAAAATTTATAACATTCCAGCCAATAATAATGTCAGGATCACTTTCATGCAGCCAATGAATAAAACAATGCAACAACTGCCTTTCGTCATTTATCCAACGAATGTAATCAGCACCTTTTTCTGTTGACGGTTCACCTTGTGCTCGCTCACCGATCATAAAAACAAGCTGGCAAGCTTCACTGTAAATGCCGATTGAATATAAAGTACCGTCCATTGCACATTCAATATCAACCGAAACCAACTTTAGTTTGATAGTAGATTGCTCTGATTGAACTTGCTGAGACTTACAGCGTATCTGGTTATATTGGAGGTAACTTACTTTTAAATAGTTTAGAGACGAACTTGAAGAAGTAGAAGAAGTGGAAGAGGTTGAATATGTTGAAGAGGTTGGAGATAAAAAGTTTTCACCTTTTATATTGGCAGTACGTTGTTGCTCCCGGCCGATAAAGTCAACTTCAGCCGTTATAAACCGCTCCATTAAAAAACGATCATCCGGCCGGAAATCATCCTCATAACATTTAATATTATTACTTTTCAAACATTCTCTGGCTGCATAAAAATCACGAAGGAATTTAAAATAAAACCCCGTAACAGACTGTTGATTAAAGGTTTTAAGAGATAATCGCTTTGTTTTAGCCAGTTTAATATTGTCACGCAACAATAATTCTTTAGCCTGCGCTATCTGGCTATTTTCGATGAAAAATAATGCCCGTTCGTTTTCAATTACCAGTTTTACAGGACCATCGATAGTTTTAACCCAAAAAGTAACCTCTATCCCGTTTGACTGATCTTGAGATTGCCGGGTAAGTAAAAAACCATTTTTTAATAAACTATCCAAGAAAACTGCCCATTAATACGTGATCAAAGCCTAAAAACTGTTAATATGTACAGCAGTATAATACCTATAAACAAAATTGGAACCCCCCCCGTATGTTAAGTGACAAGGTAAAAGAAGTTATTCGGCATTCATATAAAGCCATTGGTAATAATTTGGAAAATTTTACCCCACGAAAACAACAAACCTTTTTAATTGCTGAAATTGCAAAAACCCTTGCCGGTGAATACGACAAAGATCGCAAAATAATCACCATAGAAGCAGGAACAGGTACAGGCAAATCTTTAGCTTACTGCTTAGGCTCTATTCCACTGGCACTAATACGACAAAAAAAAGTATGTATTTCTACCGCAACCGTTGCTCTGCAAGAACAATTAGTTGATAAAGATTTACCTTTCCTTAAAAAGCATTCCGGTATTAATTTTGAATTTACCTTAGTAAAAGGAAGGCAAAGGTACGTTTGCCGTCAAAAACTTTCTCAGGCAACAGACGAGTCACCACAAGCAGGATTTACTTTTGCCGAAAAGCCTAAAAACAGTGACTTAAATACACTAAAAGCAATGGCGAAGGCATTAAAAGACGGTAGTTGGCAGGGTGATATTGATTCCTGGCCACAACATTTACCTCATCAGATCTGGCAACAAGTTCAATGTGATAAACACAGTTGTTTAAAACATTTAGCTGAGCATACTCACTGTCCTTTTCATAAAGCACGTGAAACAATGGATTTAGCGGATGTATTGGTTATAAATCATAGTTTGTTGCTGGCAGATCTGGAGTTAGGCGGCGGACGCATTTTACCTCCGCCAGATGAATGTTATTACATTATTGATGAAGCACATCATTTACCTAAAATAGCCCGTGATTTTTCCAGCGCGAGTGTCACACTCAAAGGGGCGATAGATTGGGTAACAAAATGTCAGGAAACCGGCGATAAAATTGCTAAGTTAGTCAAAAGCCAATCTACGATATCTCCCTCGATTAAACTTGCTGATGATTGTCAGGATTTATTAGTGGAACTACAAAAAGTCTTCACTTTTATAGATAATAATAGATCACTCTATTTTCATCACGATCAGCTGGGTAAAGAAGGTTTCAACAACTCCAACAGTAATTCCCATAATAAAAGCCAGAAAAAACTATATCGCTTTGAAAATGGCGTCATTCCACAAACATTAAAAAACTGGGCTGAAGATCTAGCACTACTCAGCAAAAAGTCACTCAATCACATTAATAAACTGTACAAATTATTAATGGAAGCAGTTAAAGAAAACGAAGTGCAATTATATTTGGCCGAACCTTTACTTGGCGAAGCAGGATTTATGATCCAACGCTTTGAAAATCTCAATGCGTTGTGGCAAATGTATGAAAAAACAGATAATGAAAAAGGCGCTCCCCTTGCCCGCTGGATTGAAATGCTGGAAGGAAAACGCCACGACTATTTATTGTCTGCCTCTCCGATTGAAGTTGGCTTTATGATGGAAGATATGTTGTGGTCTAAATGTGAAGGTGCTGTACTGTGCTCAGCAACAATAATGGCACTCAACTCTTTCGATCATTTTAGAAAACAAGCAGGTTTATCTATTAACGATGGTAGCCAATATCAAAGTGTTGCTTCTCCTTTTGATTATCCTAATAAAGCACAATTATTGCTCCCTAAAATGCAATATGAGCCTAGTGCTCCTCAGTTTACCGATGAATTAATTGAAAAACTGCATAAGTTACTCGAACAGGGAAAGGCCAGTTTAGTTTTATTTTCATCTTATTGGCAAATGGAAAAAGTCGCTGATGCACTTAGAGATAAACATAAATTAGCCATTCAAGTACAAGGTGAGCATTCAAGACAGCACATAATTAAAAGTCATAAAAAAAAATGTGATGCTGATGAAGTCAGCATAATTTTTGGCACGCAGAGTTTTTCAGAAGGACTGGATTTACCGGGCAAGTATTTAACCAATTTGATCATTACTAAATTGCCTTTTTCTGTACCTACCTCTCCAGTTGAAGAAGCACAAGCTGAATTTATTACCACCCGTGGGGGGAATCCCTTTATGTCTTTGTCGGTCCCTGAAACATCAAAAAAATTAATTCAGGCCAGCGGGCGTTTATTAAGAAACGAAAAAGACGAAGGTATTATTACCTTAATGGACAAACGGGTGCTGACTAAAAGATATGGTAAACAATTACTTGATTCTTTGCCGCCTTTTAAAGTGGTTATAGAGTAATAAAAGACTATTAAAGCACTTTCATATATACCCGTGATCAATGAAAATACGGCGTTTTCAAACAAAGCCTTGATTTTTTTCTAAATGAGATCATGATACGCCCATGCGAAAAATAGAACTTACAGCAGCCACTAAGTTAGAGCTTCAATCACGACATAAAAAGTGCCGTGATAAGCGCGAATGCGATCGAATAAAAGCTATTTTATTATGTTCAAAAGGTTGGTCTACTTCTGCAATTGCTGAGGCGCTTCTTTTACATGAAACAAGTATTATCAGACATGTTGATGATTACCTTGATAAGCAAAAACTTTGTCCTGTGAGTGGTGGCTCCCAAAGCCATCTCAATGAGAAACAAACAGCGTCATTGATCACCCATTTGAGCGATATAACTTACGTTCATACTCATCAAATTTGTTGTTATGTCAAAGAGCACTTTTTGGTACGTTATTCTGTTCCTGGTATGAACAAATGGTTACATCAACATGGCTTTAG